>JALEZF010000017.1 GCA_022773025.1 Clostridium sp.
TTTCACTTAATCTTTCAAAATCATCTCTTATCTTTATTTCATCAATACCATACATATCCGCAAAGTTTACTAATGCAACTTCTGTAGGGTCTCCTATTTCTTTATGTCCATCTGTTATAGCATCACTACAAAGAAGTCCCATCATTAATAAGCTTTTTTCTAAAGTATCATCTAAATTTATAGATTCAGCTTCTTTTATTTGATTATTTACAAAAACTTTTTTTACAGTCATTTTATTTTGAGTAAGAGTTCCTGTTTTATCAGAACATATTATAGAGACACTTCCAAGTCCCTCTACAGCTTGAAGCTTTCTTATTATAGCATTTTCCTTTGCCATCTTTTGAGTTCCAAGAGAAAGAACTATTGTAACTATAGAACTTAAAGCTTCAGGTATTGCTGCTACAGCAAGAGCTACTGCAAACATAAAGGAATCCACGAGCGCCTGACCTCTTACCATATTTAAAATGAATACAATTATACTTATTACAAGTATCACAACAGCAAGTTTTTTACCAAAGTTGTCCAAATTAACTTGAAGAGGTGTTTTCTTTTCTTTAGTTGTATTTAAAAGCTCTGCAACTTTTCCTATTTCCGTATCCATTCCTACTGCAGTAACTACAAGGGTAGCTCTTCCATAAGTCACAAGGCTTCCAGAAAAAGCCATGTTTTTTCTATCTCCAACTGGTATATCTTTTTCATTTATAATTTCATCAGTTTTTAACACACTTTCTGACTCTCCAGTTAGAGAACTTTCATTAACCTGTAAGCTGTAATTTTCAATTATTCTTCCATCTGCACTTATAAAATCTCCTGCTTCAAGATACAATATATCTCCAACTACAACTTCTTTTGATGGTATCTCTATCTTTTCTCCATCTCTAAGGACCCTCGCAACTGGCGATGACAGTGCCTTTAGACTGTTTAAAGACTGTTCTGCTTTAACATGTTGCACAGTTCCTAAAATAGCATTGATTATTACAACAACAAATATAACTATTGCACTCTCCACATTTCCTAAAAACATAGAAATGGTTGCTGCTATTAAAAGTATAATAACAAGCACATCTTTAAACTGCTCAAGAAATACCTGAAATATACTTTTCTTTTTTCCTTCCTTCAATTCATTAGTTCCATACTTTTCACGTCTACTCTCTACATCACTCTTTGACAAACCATTAGGTTTCACTTCTAGAGAATTCATAAGTTCTTCTTTTGACATTTCATAGGGTCTTTTCATTTGTATGTCCTCCTTAAAACTTTAGTCTGTGTTTTTTAAAACATACTACTGATATTAGTATTAATAAAAAACAAGACTTTTAATACAATCTTAGAATTTTTCTAAGATCATATTAAAAGTCTTGTAACCATAAAAGGTGTATAATACCAGGTAATATAAAAATTAACCGCGATGTTGACATTATACTTGTAACTACTCCCTATTAATATAATAAAAGTAATATTTAATTTAATAAAATATTACACGATATCTTGTCCATCGTCAATATGTTTTTAATAATTTAAAGTCGAATTTTAATTAAAATACACTTTTATCCATTTTATATGTCATTTATTGTTTCACTTTTTACAAAACAAGTTTTTACATATAAAAACTTGTTTAATCTTTTGCTTCGCTACTCATGGCTATTCCTATTGGAGTTACTAAAAGAGGATTATATGTTTTTATTGTTTTTACTTTAGTGTATTTTTCCACTATAGATTCTATATTTTTTAGGCAACATGTTCCTCCAACAAGATAAATTGTATCCACATCATATCCCTTTATGTGATGAGAAACTATGTCAGCCATCTTTTCTATTACAGGTCTTACTAGATTAAAAACCATATTATAATTTTCATCTTGAATCTTGAAGTTATCAGCCTTCTCATATTGAAACCCCAAATTTCCCGATATCACTAATGTTAAATGATGACCTCCTGTAGGCTCATCACCAGAATATATAACCTCTCCTTGTTTCAATATTGATATTCCTGTAGTTCCTCCACCTATATCAACCACTGCTCCATTTTTGATATTAAGAACTAAGGAAGCCGCTGTAGGTTCATCAATTACGTTTGTTACTTCAAAGCCTGCTGCTTCAACTACATTTCTTATAACTTTAGTATTTCCTTCGCCAATACCAGGAGGTATTGCTGTAGCCGCATAATCAAGGACCCTATTCAGCTTTTTTTCCAAATTCTCTTTTAACTTTTTTACGATGGTAACAGCATTTAAGTAATCCACAACTATGCCGTCTCTAACTACAGATGCCTTGTAAAGTTCTCCTGCCACAGGTTTATTATTTTCATCTAAAACCACAAGAACTATATTTGATGTTCCTAAATCCACCCCTACTTTAAGTTTTTTATTCTTATCTATAGCCTTTGGCTTTAGAAAAGTGTTTTCCACATCTTTTATGTATTCATTAGCTTCTCTTAAGCTTTCCATATAATCACCTTTTCTTTCAAATACATATGAGTTTTAAATTCTATACTTCTAAACTTCACCTATGTAGTATTTCCAAGTTTTTATATTGATATTAAAGAAAAATAAAAACAGAGATATTAAGCTTCTAAGCTTCTATCCCTGTTTTAAAATTAAAGTTCTTCACTAGTTTTTTCTATGAGTTTTATGAAGTTTTCTTGACCTTTCTTTGTAATATACATATCTAAAAGAGTTCTCAAAGGAAGATTGTTCAATCCTTTATTTTTGTTTTCCAAAAGGGTTTCAAGGATAGATCTAAATTCTTCTTTGTCACTATTTAACGCATCTATCATTTTTTCTGCCATATCATCTACTAGATCTTTTTTTATATTTTCCCTAAGCTTCTCTCTAAAGCCATAAATATAAAATCTAGTATCCTCATCATATTTTGAAATATCTCCATCAATGAGTTCATTTATATTAAACATAACGTCATTCCTTTTCTGTTTACTTTATAAATTAATTTTGCTATTTATCTCATTTACAAATCTATAGAAAGCCTCTTTTCTATTCCCCATTCTAAATACACTGCAACACTCTAGTACTGACATAAATTTCATACCAACCTCGTGTTGAAGTATTTCCTGTACATTGGATTCATTTATATTATCGTACTTACTCATAATTTTTAAACACCAGTCTTTATGCTTTTCTAGGTCTTCTGTATCTAAAAGACTCACATCTTCCTTTTTTACCATGACACTTTCTAACAGCTTAAGCTCTTCCTTTAGTCTAGCTGGAAGTACTGCAAGACCCATAACTTCTATAAGTCCTATATTTTCTTTTTTGATATGATGAAGAGATTCATCAGGATGATAAATTCCATAAGGATGGTTTTCATCTGTTCTGTTATTTCTAAGCACCAAATCTAGTTGAAACTTTCTCCCTCTTCTTCTAGCTATAGGAGTTATAGTATTGTGAGGAGTATCTTTAGAAAAAGCTTCAATTCCTATTTCTTTATGAGTGTACTTTTGCCATATTGTAAAGATCTTGTATGCCAATTCACTAAGTTCATCTTTGCTATTTCCAGTTATTCTAATGACATCTAGAGGCCAGTTTATATACTGAACATTTACACCTTCATAACCATCTATAGAAGCCTCATATAATTTTTCTGCCTTTGCCATAGGAAATTCATAATTTCCTCCTTGAAAATGGTCATGAGAAAGTATAGAACCTCCCACTATTGGAAGATCAGCATTGGACCCTAAAAAATAATGTGGAAACTGCTCTATAAAGTCTAGTAGTCTTTTAAATGTAGCTGCCACTATCTTCATAGGACTGTGCTCCTTTTTGAACACTATGCAATGCTCATTATAATATACATACGGTGAATACTGAAGATACCATTTTTCATCATTTAAATCAAGTGGAATAACCCTGTGATTTTGCCTTGCAGCTTGATTTATACTTCCTTCAAAACCCACATTTTCATAACATAAAGCACATTTAGGATAGTTATTTTGAGGCATATTCCTAGCTAAAGCTATAAGCTTTGGGTCTTTTTCTGGTTTTGATAGATTTATTGTTATATCAAGATCACCATACTTTGTTTTGCTTTTCCACTTCAAGTTTTTCTTTATCCTGTCTTTCCTTATGTAATTAGAGGCTATAGATAAGCCATAATAATAATCCGTAGCTTTTCTTTTGTCCTCTTCATATAATTCCTTAAATCTCCTATTTATAACTGATGGATTATTCATTAAGCAATTCATTATTTCAGTATCTAAAATATCTCTGTAAGTAACATCATTATTTTGAAGCACTCTGCATTCATAAGCAAAATCTAAAATATTGTCTAATATTTCATGTAATGGTGTGTCACCTATATTTAAGTCTTCAAGAATCACAAATTCTTTAAGCTTCAAAATTGCTATTATTCTATTTGCTATATAGATCATATCTTCTTCTTCTATAAGATTTTCACGAATTCCATATTGAAGAAGTCTATTTATTTCATAATTTATATCTATACTAATAGGCCCTTTTTCCATTAACTTTTCTTCATATGCCATGCTATCTCCCCCTAAATTCTTATAGTTTATTTATTAGGCAAAAATCTATAAATTCCTTTAAAGATTCTTGCTGTTTAATTTAGGTATATAGCTATTATAAGCAACATATATAATGCTTTTAAAGCATAATTTCTTAGGCTGCTGCCTCATTATTTTCTTCTTTTTTAAGAAGTTTTTTATAGCTAAGGTCTATGGCAAGAGACCCAAGGGGTGCCGTTATAAGAATTGCTAGCACTGCTACAGTTAGCACCATGTTTCCACAAGCTAAACCCATAGCTAATGGAATACCTCCTATGGCAGCTTGCACTGTAGCTTTAGGAGAATATGCAAATACGCAAAATATCCTCTCCTTCAAATTGAGATCTGTACCAATTAAAGAAAAAACTACTCCTATAGCTCTAAATATAAGTCCTCCTAATATTACTATCACTGCAGCTGTTCCTGACATTGCTATATATTTTGGATCTACAGTTGCTCCTACAAGTACAAATAATATTATCTCAGCTCCTACCCATAGCTTATTAAATTTTTGCGAAAGTCTATGAGCTAGAGTTTTATAATTTTTCAATAAAGAAATCCCCATAGTCATTATGGACAAAAGTCCTGAAAGGGGCAATATATTTTTTAGTGCTTCTTCCAAAGCAAGAAGCAAAAATGAAATGCTTAATATTATTAAGACTTTCATAGAATCTCTCATATGTATATTTCTAAATATCTTTGCCAATAAAAATCCAACTGCCATCCCTAAGATTATTCCACTTATTATTGATAGGGGAACACTTACAAAATTCCCAATGGACATATCTCCGCCTTGAACTAAGGTTGTACAAGATGTAAATAGCACAATTACAAATACATCATCAACAGAGGCTCCAGCCATTATAAGCTGAGGTATACTCTTAGAAGTGCCATATTTTTCATCCATAAGTTTTATCATACTGGGCACAATAACTGCTGGTGATACTGCTGCTGTCACAGCTCCTATAACTGCTGCTTCAGCTACTGTCACTCCTAAAATTTTAGGCCCTATTAAAACTATACCTAAAATCTCGAAAGATGCTGGTATAAAACACATTAGTATAGCTGGTCTTCCAACTTTCTTTAATTCCTTCACGTCAAGAGCTAGTCCAGCTCTAATTAAAATTATTATAAGGGCTATTTTTCTAAGGTCCGCTGAAATTCCAAGTATGGTTCCATCTAAAACATTAAGTACATAAGGACCTAATAATATCCCTCCAACTATCATCCCCAATAATCTAGGCAGTCTAAGTTTTTTTAAAATATCTGCTAAAATTAAACCTGATAAAAATATAAGTGCTAGGCTTGTAAGCATAACTTTCCTCCTTATTATGTTTTTAATCTTTTATAATTTGAAGTATTACAAAACAAAAAGCTGATAACCCTGTGATTAGTAATCACAGAAGTCATCAGCCTAAATTCAGCAGTTTTAGCATAAATAATGCTACGGGAGAACTTCATTCCCTATACTTTTATAAGTTTATCATGGTACTTTTAAGTAGTCAATTAAATATTTCTATTTCATTATCCTGCATATACTATTTGTAAACTCTAGTGGATCTTCCAATGTAAGTCCTTCTATTAAAATAGCCTGATTGTATAAAAGGTTAGTGTATAGTGCAAATTTATCCTTGTCATTTTCATAAGCTTCTTTTAAAGCCTTAAACACATCATGATGAGCATTTAATTCTAAAACCTTTTCTGCTTTAATCTTCTGATTGTTAGGCATAGAATTTAGAACCTTCTCCATTTCAATAGTTATCTCACCATCTGTAGCTAAGCACACTGGATGATTCTTAAGTCTTTTTGATACCCTTACAGCTTTAACCTTGTCAGATAATATTTCCTTCATTGAAGAGAATAAATCCTTGTTTTCCTCTTCGATAGCTTTATCTTCATTTTCTTCTTTATCAGATTCTATCCCTAAATCACTATCTGAAACCGACTTAAAGTCCTTTTCTTTGTACTTCATAAGCATCTTTATTGCAAATTCATCTACATCCTCAGTGAAATAAAGGATCTCATATCCTTTTTCTAGAACCATTTCTGTTTGAGGAAGCTTTTCTATTCTATCTATAGATTCTCCTGAAGCATAGTAGATATATTTTTGATCCTCTGGCATTCTAGATACGTATTCTGCCAAAGTCACAAGTTTCTTTTCATTTGATGAGTAGAACATAAGCAAATCTTGAAGTACATCTTTGTTTGCTCCAAAGTCACTGTATACGCCATATTTTAGTTGACGTCCAAAAGTTTTAAAGAACTTTTCATACTTATCTCTGTCATTCTTTAACATAGACTCAAGCTCGCCCTTTATTTTGTTCTTTATATTCTTAGCTATAAGTTTTAATTGTCTGTCATGCTGTAACATTTCCCTAGAAATATTAAGAGATAGGTCCTCAGAATCAACTATTCCCTTTACAAAACCAAAGTAATCAGGAAGTAAGTCAGAACATTTATTCATTATCATAACTCCACTAGAATATAGCTCTAACCCCTTTTCATACTCCTTTGTATAAAAGTCATAAGGCATATTTTCTGGAATATATAAAATTGCATTGTAACTAACCATTCCATCTACGCTTATATGAACATGAGATAAAGGTGTATCAAAGCCATAGTGCTTTTCATGATAAAAGTTTTCATAATCTTCCTTTGTAAGCTCACTTTTATTCTTTCTCCAAATAGGAACCATGCTGTTTATGGTTTGTTCCTCTTTGTAGTCTTCGTATTCATCCTCACTGCCCTCTTTAAGTCTTGAAGATGTAACTTCCATCTTTATAGGATATCTTACGAAATCAGAATATTTCTTTATAAGAGATCTTAACTTGTACTCTTCTAAATATTCATCATAATTCTCTTCTTCACTATTTTCCTTTATCTTTAAGATTATTTCTGTACCTACTGTTTCTTTTTCACATGGCTCTATGCTATATCCGTCAACTCCTGATGACTGCCATTTGTATGCTTCATCACTACCTAAAGCTTTACTTATAACAGTAACTTCATCTGCTACTAAAAATGAAGAGTAGAATCCAACTCCAAATTGTCCTATTATATCATAGCCTTCTTTAGCTTCATTTTCTTTCTTGAACTGCAATGAACCACTCTTAGCTATAACTCCAAGATTTTCATCAAGCTCTTCCTTAGTCATTCCTATACCGCTATCTATTATTTTTATAGTTCTATTTTCTTTGTCTGCCTCAATCTTTATATAATAATTAGATTTTTCGAAGCTCAAAGACTCATCCATAAGAGCTTTGTAGTAAATCTTATCAATAGCATCGCTGGCATTTGATATGAGTTCTCTTAAGAAAATCTCCCTATGCGTATAAATTGAATTAATCATAAGATCCAATAGTCTTTTTGATTCCGCTTTAAACTGTCTTTTTTCCAATTCAAACACTTCCTTATTTCTATGTTTTAATTTTTATTAGCACTCATTATAGTCGAGTGCTAATACATAACTTTTATATACCACTTTTCCTTTATTATGTCAATATCTATAGTTTTAAAAATATTTTTTCGTTACACTAGTTTTAATTTTTTTAACTTATTTTTTGCTATTTTTCCCCATACAAAAATATTCTTTTTACTTTTTTCATCATTTTATTTATAATTAAAGAGCTGCATTTTAATGTAGATATAATCTAATTAACTTTATTTAATTATAAAAAAATGGAGGATTTCAATGTTTTCAAAAGGCACTACCACTAAAATTTTAAGTATTTGTACAATTTTTACGTCTATAATCTATATAATTTGGCGAACTTTTTTCACTCTTCCTTTTGGATTTGGTTTTCTTCCAATGACTTTAGGAATTTTACTTCTAGTAGTAGAAATCATAGGCATGTTTGAATCTGCAATTCACTTTTACAATATGACAGGTATAGAGGTTCCTGAAAAACCTGAAATGATTAAAAGCCTTTTTCCTGATATAGATGTATTTGTAGCTACATATAATGAACCTTCTGATCTTTTATATAAAACAATAAATGGATGCCTTAACATGGATTATCCTGATAAAAGTTTAGTTCACATTTATATATGTGATGATGGGAATAGAGCTGAAGTTAAAGCTTTAGCAAAAAAAATGGGAGTTAACTATATAACTCGTGAAGAAAGAGAACATGCAAAGGCAGGAAATTTAAATAATGCTTTAAGTAAAACCTCTTCTCCACTTATAGTTACCTTTGACGCGGATATGATTCCGATGAGTGATTTTCTGATGACTTGTGTACCTTATTTTTATGGTGATGAAAAAATCGGATTTATACAATTACCTCAAAGTTTTTATAATCCCGACCTTTTTCAATATAACCTTTACTCAGAAAATAGAATACCAAATGAACAAGATTACTTTTATAGAGACATACAAGTGGCCAAAAATAAAACTAATTCTGTAATCTACGGAGGGTCTAATACAGTCCTTGCTAGACAGGCCTTAGAAGAGATAGGTGGCTTTTATACAGGAACTATCACTGAGGATTTTGCTACAGGTCTTTTAATAGAAAGTAGTGGCTATCGTTGTTATGCATTAGATGAAATCCATGCATCAGGACTCTCTCCATCAGATTTAAAAAACCTTGTAAGCCAGCGTTCACGTTGGGCGAGAGGCTGTATCAAAACAGGCAGAAAAGTTAACATACTTTTTAGACGTGGTCTTACCTTTTCTCAAAGGATGAGCTACTCTGCTTCAGTTTCGTACTGGTATTTCGGTTTTAAGCGGTTAGCTTATATAATGAGTCCAATTTTATTCTCCGTATTTAATATAATGGTAGTTAAATGTGATATAGTTCAAATACTTTTATTTTGGCTTCCTATGTATTTGTTTACTCAAGCTTCTCTTAAGAAGCTTTCGAGAAATATACGTACATTAAAATGGACAAGCGTTTATGAAACAATACTTTTTCCTACTCTTATTATTCCAGTATTCTTAGAGACCTTTGGAATCTCTCAGAAGAAATTTGTTGTTACAAAAAAGGAGCGCTCTAGGGATGAGGAAAAATTAGATCATCTACGTTTTGCAATACCTCATATAATTCTTGCAATATTATCCTTTATAGGTATTGGTAACTCCATAAGACTCATGTTTACTACGGGTTCTCCTGGATATATAGTAGTACTGTTTTGGCTTGTTTCTAACCTTTATAGCATTTTCATGGCTCTTTTCTTCCTTCTAGGAAGAAATATGTTTAGAAATAGTGAGCGATTTCAAATTAAGTGTCAATGCAACCTTCATTTGGATGATAAAAATACTATGACCTGTGAAACATTTGATATTTCGGAAGGCGGAGTTTCAATAATAACTTCTTTTCCTGAATATATTAATCCAGAAGAAGATATAAAAATTTTTTTATCAGACTCCAAATATAGCTGTGAATTTTATGGGAACATAGTTCAAGTAGATATGAAAGATGATAAATGGAAGTATTCCTTTAAGATAAACAAGATAGACCCTGAAGATTATAAAGATTTGCTTCATATAATTTATGACAGAGTTCCACCTACAACTCACGAAATAGTTGAAGACAGCATTTATGAAGATTTATTTTTAAATATAAATAAAAGAAAGAAAAAGAACATTCCTTTTTCTCGAAAGCTCCCTAGAATACCGCTGTCATTAGAAATTAAAGCTTTTGATGACCATAAAAACGCCTATAATTTCACTTTATTAAATTTCAACTATCAATATATGATGCTTAAGAGCTCAGACATAGGTGAATTTGAGAATCTATCTATTCCTATAGAAAATAATTTCATAAAGCTTCAAGCTCATGATACTTTAGCAAATCAAGTTGATGCTAGGTCATGTTCTCAAAATGGATATGAAAAGCATACAAAGCTCTTTAAAATCACCAATTATCAGGAGCTTATAAATTCCGATAGCTTTCAAGACCTAGTTGCTTCATGGATGAATCTAAGCAAGGAAAATTTAAAAAATGAAGCAAAAAAATCTGCTGACATTAACACTAAAAATCAAGATGAGGACTTTGATGAAATGTCCTTAATATAAATTGTACTATTTTTTACGAGAGGAGCCTTGCAGCAAATGAAGAAATCTTTAAAACTCATGTCACTGTTTTGTGTGATTTTTTCCATAATTATATATTCAAATAGTACCTTAGCCTATGCTGAAGTCTCTAAGGAAAATTTCAATTCAACAATGACTAAAGATTTAAAAACATGGAACGATGGTCCAACAATTCACCTTAATTACGACTCCTTAAATGGAGTAAATATAAAAACATCCACTGGGGGGCTTTCAGAGGGCTATTATTCTTCATATATATTTCAATCAACTGAAAGCTATAAAAACGGAGACTCTAGCTTAAGTCCTTTAGCTAGTAACTGGTCCTCTTATGAGGGTGTCTCCTTTCACATTAAAAATAACAGCAGCAAAGCAAAGATTAATATTTCTCTTTTAGATAAAAGCCTGGGAAAGCTCTCTGTAATAGATGATAATCCTGTGGTCTTAAAAGAAGGAGCTACTTCTCTAGTGTCTTATGTAAGAAACAATACTATATCTCTGCCTGCTGATTTTGACGGCATTATATATATACCTTTTTCATCTATGCGTGATGATGATGAAAAATTTAAAGGAGTTCAATCCTTCGGCATTACAATTTTAAATAAGGAAAATGAAGAAACAAATATTTCTATTAGGGATTTTTCTCTATTCACTTCTGATGACACTTTAGAGATGGACAAACTAATTGGAATTTCTATAATAGGGAAAACTGTTATTACTATCCCTACTGCTGGTTCTTCCATATTTCAATATAGTGCTAAAGTTAGAGATTTAAAAAACAATTCCATTGATCAAGAGGTTTCCTTCTATTTAAAAGAATCTATTGAGGGAGTTGAACTAAAAAATCAAGGAACTTTATCTCTAAATAATAAGGCTAAACCTGGTTCTATAAGGCTTTATGCTTCCTCTAATAAAGGCAATAATTCAATAGGCTATATAGATTTAGAAATCGTAGAAAAGGATATGAGTAATCTCACATCTTTAGAGGATGGGATAGTTCTTACTATACCAGAGCCAGAAGAAATGAAGAATTATAATGAAGTTTACAGCTGGCTCTTGAGTGATAAGAATAAGAATTATATCTTAATGGGTACAGGTATATCCGCTATAATATTTTCCTTTATTCTTTTTAAAATACTAAAATCATAAGGAGGAGAAGCTTTTGGTTTTTTCAAGTGTACCTTTTTTATTTTATTTTTTACCATTAGTTTTAATAATTTATTATTGTTCTTTTTTCTCCAAGGGCCTGAAAAACTCAGTTTTGCTTATTTTCAGCTTATTCTTCTATGCCTTTGGAGAGCCGAAATTTGTATTATTAATGATACTTTCAATACTAGTGAATTACTTTTTAGGCCTTCTTATAGATAGATTTAAATCTAATCATAGTAAAGCCAAATTAATTCTTATAATAGCCCTAATATACAACTTAGGGATGCTATTTGTATTTAAATACCTTACATTCTTTTTAGAAAACTTTAATATATATTCTAAAGTCATGGTCCATGTTCCAAAGATAGTTCTGCCTATCGGTATATCATTTTTTACCTTTCAGGCATTGTCCTATGTTATAGATGTTTATAGAGGTGATGCTAAAGTTCAGAAAAGTCTCTTAAACATAGGTCTTTATATATCTTTCTTTCCTCAATTAGTTGCAGGACCTATAGTAAGATATACAACCATAGAGGAGCAAATAAATAATCGAACTGAAACCTTCACTAAATTTTCTGTTGGAACCTGCAGATTTATAGTGGGATTATCTAAAAAGGTTTTGATATCAAATACTATGGCCATAATAGTAGATCATGCATTTTCAATGAGCTCTATAGCCCCTATTTCTACAAGCTATGCATGGCTTGGCGCCATAGCTTATACTCTTCAGATATATTTTGACTTCTCAGGATATTCTGATATGGCTATAGGCCTTGGTCTTATGTTTGGTTTTAAATTTGATGAAAACTTTAATTACCCATATATCTCAAAATCCATCAGCGAATTTTGGAGAAGGTGGCATATATCTCTTGGTACTTGGTTTAAGGATTACGTATACTTCCCTCTAGGAGGTTCACGAGTACGCAATAAGGATAAAATGATTAAAAATCTTTTCATAGTTTGGATTCTTACAGGTATATGGCATGGTGCTGAGTGGACATTTTTAGTATGGGGATTATGGCACTTTACTCTTATTGCCTTTGAAAAAGTAACCAACTTTCATAGATCCAATAAGCATCCAATTTTAAGAACTATATATGTTCTTTTTGTAGTTGTAATAGGATGGGTGATCTTTAGGTCTCCAAACTTAAAGGAAGCTGGTACATACTTAGGTTCTATGTTTGGCCTTAATGGAGCTCCCCTTTGGTCTAAGGAAACTATTATGTTTTTAAGAGAGTATGGCATCTACCTTGCTTTAGGTATTTTATTCTCTACCCCTATAGCTAATAGAATAAATAAAAAGCTTGCCTCTAGAGTAAAACTAAGCTCAGTTATAGATTTTATTTATCCTATAGTTCTTATGATTTTATTCTTTATATGCGTCACAAACTTAGTTAAAAGCGTTTATAACCCATTTATATACTTTAATTTCTAGGGTTAAATGCTCATAGTATAAAATATTTCAAAACTAGAGGTGATTATAAAAAATATGGATTACAAGATATTTTTCAGAAAATATATAACAACAATATTGTTCCTTGTAATGCTGTTTACTTTTTCCTATAAAACCTTAGTAAATTCTTATAGTCCTATAAAGGAAAGTATAAATTTTCAAAGTTCTTTAAAGGAAAACATAAAGAGTGTTGAAACTGCTATGAAGGAAAATGTCTATGGCAGGTACGGTTTTATAGAGGCTTACGGCTATATGCAAAGACTTATGAATAAAGATGAAGTATCAAATTTCGAAGTTGTAAAAGATAAAAATGACTTTCTCCATTACTCATACTTTGCAACTGGTCCTAACGAAACAGATTTTTTAGTATCAAGGATGAAATCTCTAAAAGAAAGCATAAAAAATCCTGATACAAAGCTTGCATATATAATGACTCCTGACAAGTATATAAAAGGTTATACGGAGTTCAAATCTGGTATGCCATACAGCTATGCCAATGAAACTGCTGATAACTTTCTTTATGGACTTAAGGAAAATCATATAGATTATCTTGATCTGCGTGAAAATATAAAATCCAGCGGAATTCCAATGGATAAATTATTTTTTAAGACAGACCACCACTGGACTATAGAAACATCCTTTTGGGGATTTCAACAGATTGTACGCTTTATAAATAATAATTTTCAGGTAAATTTAGATCCTGAGAACTTTTATACTGACAAAGAAAACTATAATTCTTTAGAGTATAAAGGAGTATATCTAGGTTCCATGGGAAGAAAGACAGGACTTGCTTATGATGGGCTAGATGACTTTACTATAATATATCCTAAATTTGATACCTCCTATATATTTCAATATACTGATGGAGAAAACTACACTCTTCAAGGAAATTTTGAGGATGCTTTATTTTCCGCTCATGCCTTTAGACGTGAAGATGATTTATATAACGCGGATAAATATTTTGCATATTTAAAAGGGAACTATCCTTTTGGCCATATAATAAATACCAAAAATTCTGAAGGTCCAAAAGCTTTATTCGTAAAGGATTCTATGATGGTTCCACCTATATCATTTTTGTCATCTATGTTTTCGGAAATATATATAGTTGACCCAAGATATTACATGGAGGATATTCCAGCTTTAATAAATAGTCTTCCTTTAGATTTTGTATTTGTATCCTTTTACCCACAAAACTTAGTAGATGAATTTTTCCCTTTCTTTAAGGAAAAATAAAAATGAAACTCCAGCATAACGATTATTTAATCATGCTGGAGTTTTTATTTTGAAAATGACTTTACCAAATCAGCTCTATATCTTCATTTTCCTTCTTATAATAAGCTATGACTTCATCTAAAAATCTTTTAATATTCTTTTTGCTAAACATAACATGAGTTATATCCCTTTGAAGACCGCTTTTAGTATGTATTTCTAAGGTTATATCATCACTAGAATTATCGTAATAAGTATAGTCTATATCCTCATATCTTATCATAAATTCCTTGTATTTATTCTTTGGAGTCTTTACGTAAATAGCAGTGGTTGTAAAGATTATCCCCTCTGCTACTGTTCCCCAATCTGAAAGATAGCATATTACATCACTTCTCTCATCTCTTCCGTTTATTATATCCTTCATTATGTCGTCCATTAATTTGCAGGTTCTGCTCTTATTATAGGAAAATCCAACATCAGGGGAAGACCACAGTTTTGTCCTGATAAGAAATCCATTTTCTTCATTTATATCATATATAAGCTTTTCTAAATATTCCTTCTTTGACGTACTCATTTTCTTTTAGCTCCTTACTCTTTTGTAAATAAACTTTTCTTATATTGAATTAAGGTTTTTCAAATAATTTTCTCCATCCCTTATAAGAGCTTCTGTAGCGTCATCTAATTCTCCATTTTCCTTTAGTAGGGATGTATCTAATATTGATTTTATTGTTTGAGCCACCTGAACACATTTATATATGTCCTGTTTTTCTAAGGTGCTATAACTGTTCCAGTCACAGCCTTTTTCTTCTAAAGTCTTTACCATTAAATCTACATATTTAACTAAATGCTTATCAAGGTTCTTCAGTAGTTCAGTAATTTGATTTGCTCTTATAAATACAGCTTTAAGTGCAAGGCCTATATTTTTAGCCTGAGCTTTGAAGGCTATAGCCTTGTCATAATTGCCATAGGAATCATTTAATGCCGTCCTAGATTTACTAGCAAATATGGCCCCTCCTACAGCAAGAGCTGGTCCCACAACAAGACCTCCTAAAACTGCCATTCCTCCAGCCATTCCAAAGCCTCCTGCACTAAGTGCACCTCCACCAAGCCAAGCTAAAGTTGCATTTACTGCGGCAGCTCCTGATAGTGTTCCTATAGCTGTACCTGTTGTAGCAGTTACTATAACACCTCCAAGGCCACTCATAACTACACTGTAAGTTCCATAAGCTAATAGAGCACCTGAACCTATAGCTGCAAGTCCATTTACAGCAATTTCTTTTGCTTCAAAAGATGCCTCTTTAAGCTTTTTAAAATTCTCACTAGATGAATCGAAATTTTTTAGTTCATCTATACCTTCAGATTCTTTCAGATTAATATTTTTTATCTTTTCAAAATTTACTATAAAATCATTTATAGATGTAGTAAGAATTTTTATCTTTTCACGTCCAAGACTCTCTATAGCACCTTTACTTTTATCCTTTGCCATAGCTATAAAATTCTCTGCCTCTTTTGCTACAGCTGAAGCTGCTTCGTTCACCTCTTCTGCTTCATTCATATTCTTTTTAGCTTCTACTCCATCTTTAATTCCTTTTCCTGCAGCTGCTGTGGCTGCTACTCCTAAGATAACTGGTATAAGCGGTAATGGCATAACTTTTATCCTCCCTTGTAATCTAGTAATATATATTTATGAAATATAATTTATATATCTAAAAATCTAAGCTCTTCTCCTTGTCCATCATAAAATCATCAAATTCCTGAAAATCTTTAAACTGCAAGGCAGATCCCATTTCTAAAGCTATATTATTTAAAGCCTTAGTGAACTTATCTAAATCCTCATATTTTATAGCAGTATCTATGTCTTTTAAACTATTTTCGAAAACTTCCTGTCTATTTGAGTAAAATTCTTCTATGCTTTTGGACAGTTCTTTTCTTTGTATATCCATAGATTCAATAGCAGCTTTTGCTAAAGCATGTATTTTGAGTCTTTTTTCTTCTGATAATCTCTCATCCCTTAAAACCTCCATGGCTGCTCCATACACAGAGGAACTTGTCATGTATCCTATCATTCCACCTATGGCAGTGCCTACCCCTGGGAATATTGCTGTACCTATAGCTGCTCCCCAGCTTGCTGCCATCATGCCTGTTCCTTTTTCCCCCAGCTCCTCCATAAGCTCCACTCCATCTATTTCTCCATTAGCATACCTCACAAGAGATTTGCTCACTTGAACTGTTACTGTTGCAATGGTTGCTGGAACATTGGTTTTAGATAAGTTTTGAAATATGCTGTTCTTCCCTGAAGCCATAAAGCCTCTTATAGCTGTATCAGAAGCTCCAATGATATATGCAGTTGCACTTCCTTTTGCAGTATCTAATGCCACATCCTTTAATGCTTCACTTATCTCTTTTTCTCCCCTTACCACAGAGACTATGTTTTTTGATGTGGATATAGCCGATGACATTACTGCTGCTGCCTTTGCCTGCTCTACTCCAGAGCTGTGTGCAGTTTTGGCTACATATTTAGCTGTGGCTAGTTTAGGATGCTCTCTCAAAAACATAGCTTCTTTAGAGCTTATTCCACTATCTGTTATATCTTTAGCAGTTTGGCTATATTTTTTAGCCTGGCGTTCTAAAGCTTTAGCTTTCTCTACGTTTCCATTTTCATAAAGTTCCTTTGCTTTCTCAGTAAGGTTCTTTGCCTCCTTCTCTGCATACTCTTTTGCTATTTTTGCCTGTTCTGATGGAACTAGGACCTTGTTTCCACGATACCTGTCCCACTTTTCACCTACAAGCTTCTTTACAAGGTTCTCCGAGCTTTCTTTTATTTGAGCTTCACTTTCATAAGCTCCACAAAACTTCATCTGAGCACTCCATAAAGGTTCTCCATTTGGAATTATAACAGGATTACCATTATTGTCTACAGACAAAACATCAAATTTAGTATGATTCCCAAGTCCAACATCATTAGATCTGGCTACTCTTTCAGATTTTCTATTTATTATATTTTCTGCGTTAGTCTTATCTACATAATTCACCTCTGCAGAGAAACCAGCCTGCTGCTTTAGGTTTTGATACTTGAAGTCAGGATTGACTTTTGACTCTGCTATATGCTTAAGTCCTTTTCTTATAACCTCTCCATTTTCTCCTATCTCTCCACTATATCCTTTTAAATATTCAGCTGCAGCTCTTCCATATCTCTCCACATTTTCAGTTGTGGTAGCCCCAATAACAGAATCTATAACACCGCTATGTTCCTCATTTTTATCTTTTCTTTTGTCCATATAAATCCCCTTAAATTGTTTTAATTTGTACAAATATTATATCATAGGAAACATTTATATATAAATAGAAAAATCTCCTTAAGAGCTAGCAATAAAAATTTTTCTTATGGCCCTTTCACATGTAAAAAAGACTTTTAACGCGCATATAATGGTAAAAACATAAAATATTAGGATGGGTTGATTTTGTCTAATTCTTTGAGCAATCTAAATTTTCAAGACATTATTGATAGCTGTGCAGATTTACGTTCACAGCTAGACAGAAGTGATGTAGAAACTATCATCGTCAATGACTTTACTAAGACCTTTGAAAGTAATTATACAGAAGGAAAAGAAATATATCAAAACCTTAAAGATGGTATAAGTGAATTTTATAGTAGTATGAATGAAACAGCAGATTATACACCTTATGATGCCTTTGCAGATTCTATTCGTCAGAATATCATGGATGAAAAAGATTCCTTACTTTTATATTCTTATGCTGCATATAAGAAAACTCGAATATCTTCCGATAAGTCAAAGGAATTTAATGGATTATTTTCATGATGATATAATCCCTATAGAAAAAGCAAAAATTTTTGAGGCTCTTATCATGGATTTTGAGACTTGGTATTCTCAGCTAAGTGTAAAGAATCAGCTTCCAAAGGTATTATAGAGAATGAACCTTTTTTATACCCGTTTCAATTCTAAACAATCTATCAATAAGAGTTTTTTATCGAGGATAAGTTCCGAATTTCTCTAAAACTTACATCAACTAAAAAAAACATTTATGACATGACGACAGCTAAGATTGAAATTCCCCCTATATATACTGAAGTTCTAGAATTTATAGAGGGTTATGCTCCTTGTATTTTACCTGAGAAAGGTTTAAATAAAACTAATCCATTAGGAGAGAATTCTTTTTTTCATGAGAATTACAGCTATGTCTCTAACTTTATAAAAATCACCTATCCTTGAATTTATGTTAAATATCAAAATAACAAATTAGGAATGTTTAATAGGGTGAATCATACTATACTTCAAAAACAGTATGATAATATTGATTTTCAATTTTCATGTAATAATATTTTGAAAGCAGAATTCAATAATAAATATTCTTTTCTAAAATTCTCTGAAAATCAAGTCTTAATCTATGGAGACTATGATTATATATATGAATTCCACCATGGATATGCCATAGTCCAAATTAACAAACGTAATGGTGAATCCCTTTATGGATTAGTAGATAGCAATTGTAATTTAGTAGTTGATACCCTTTGGACCGATTATTCACTGATGGACAAAGAATATTTCTTTAGACGCATAAAGTTTTGGGGTACACCTGCTATATACTACACTTTTGAAGGTAAAGAATATTCTTCAGATGGCTATTTTCAGTGCGATAGATCTTTAGTTTTTGATGACGAGCTTAAGCAATACGGATATATTGATGAAAAAGGTAATTTGGGGATATGAAATAGCTATGGTTCAGAATGAATCAAAAAAATGTGTGCCTAATCGCATTGATCCTTTAAACAAGATATGGCATAGCAAAAATATTTATCCTCTTATTCCTGTAAATAAGTATGTGATAAGGAGTGAAGATGTCAGTGAGACAATCTATAAAATCTTTATGTAAGACCCTAATGGATTTGCACAAATCCCAGGTGTGCCCTATACTACTAAACATAAATTACTATGATGATTTAGAAGAAGTAGTTGAATGTTTAATTTTAAGACACTATTTCAATGAAGGAAAGATATTAGTTCTCAAAAAGCTTAGATTTAATGAAGAGAGCTATGATAAGGTAAATGAAATTAAACGGTCTTATGGTTATCAATTTGCATACTATAATAAAATCTCTAAAAACATAACTTCTGATTTTTATCCTTCTCTAATCTTTAAAGACAACTATCTTGAGCAAATACCCATGAATGATAAAAACTTTATACTAATAGCTTTAGAACACCTTTCATCATTATCAGATAAGGTTGAAGTCATCATAATACCTAATATTAATGAGATTTTTGAAAAAATAAAATCAGTACATAGCAAACTTCTTCATTCCTTTAGGTGCTTAAAAGAAATTGATATACAAAGAATACTTAGTCTTTCTTTTTTAAAAGCTTTTAATCCCTTAGAAGATAATGCCTATGCCATAATTGATATTGCACAAAAGGAAAAAGAGCAGCTAGCTTTGAAAACCGGTTTGCTTGAATGGATTAAAGCCCCAGATAAAGACGAGGTAGGCGGTCTTGGAAATGTACGTGGTTGGTTGAAAATCCGTGCTAAAATATACGACAATATGGTTGTAGCAAAACAAAGTGGTGTAAATACCCCAAATGAATGACAATTTATGCAATACCTGGTGAAGGTAGTAAATAACAAAATCTGCCTGCAAAATAATTTCTATATTTGCAGGCAGATTTTAATTTTATTTATTCATTATATGCTTCATCGAAATTCATAGGTATTATATCTTTTTCTAGATATCTAGCCAAAGCATAAAGTGTATCTGAAAGTCTATTTATATATTTAACTAATATCTCCACATCTTCTACACTTCTTAGATGAATCACTCTTCTTTCTGCTCTTCTGCACACAGTTCTAGCTACATGAAGGGCTGCAGATGCTTTAGATGTACCTGGAACTATAAAGGCATCTACTTTTGGAGTCTTTGCTATATATTTGTCTATAATATCCTCCAGCTCCTTTATATCCCCTTCCTTAATCTTATATTTGAATTTTTCTTTATCGATAGTTGCAATTTGACCTGCTACAAAGAACAGCTTCTTTTGAATTCTAATAAGCTCTCCATTTATATCTTTGTCTTCTATAAATGTATCAGCTAATCCTATAAAAGAACTTAATTCATCTATAGTTCCATAAGCTTCTACTCTATCAGAATCCTTATCCACCCTTGTGCCATCAAATAAAGATGTCTGCCCTTTGTCTCCAGTTTTTGTGTATATCCTCATATGTTGTTCCTCCCTTTCCTTTGTTCTCTAATAATCTATATCATATATTATTATCCTTTTGTAATAATTTTATTTTTCTCTATTTCCTTTATCCTGCTATCATCGGTCCTATAAATGACCATATCATTACCCATATCCAAAGTGCACCAGCTCCTATCCAGCACGCCTTCAGAACTTCTTTCATATTATTACATCTAGCAATACCCAGCTGACCTGCCAAATTTGCTGTTGGATATAATGATCCAGTAATTCTTGTAGCTGCTAAGATTGCAGTTGCCCATATAACCATTGGAAGTCCAACAGATGTAACTAAGTCTATAAACATCTTGTGTACTATTGTTATCTCAGCAACAGCAGCTGCCTCTATGCCAAATCCTCCAACTAAAGATGCTATGATTAATACTCCAGCTTTTCCACCACCTGCAACAATTCCTGTCAAAAGGTCTCCTAAAGCATCAAAGCCTCCACCTAAATTTATCATAGAAAACATTACTTCAAAGAAAATAAATACTAAAAACATATTAGACATCTTTGATACTCCGTCTACAAATGTGTCTATAGCAGAATCTATTTCTAATCTGCTGCTTATAGTAAGTATTATAGATAATATAAGCATTACTATGATAGCATAATTTGTTCCTTGCTTTGTTATTACTCCGAAGCCAACTAAAAGCACGAAAGCTATCAAAAACAATATAGTTGTACGTTTTTGTTCTGGGGTTATAACTATTTTATTTATATCTATCATATCGTCAGTTATTTCATAAACTTCAACGCCTTTTAATTTCTTTTGTATTCTCATAGCTGAGAATATAGTTGCTCCAAGCCAAACTATGCTGAAAGGAATTACTGCCCATAGCATAAGCTGTCCATAAGAAAGGCCTGTTACCCCCATAGTTGCTATAGTAACTCCAGTAAGAGGTCCAATAATTAATCCAACTTCTCCTGCAACCTTAAGAAGTATGCAAGTAGCACTTGGAGTTAGTCCAACAGCTGCTACAACTGGAATTATAACTGGAGCTATAATAGCATTACCACCAGCTAAAGTTCCAAGAAGTCCGCAGATTAATATGGATGTAATTATAATTGCTACCATACCTTTTTTCTCTGTATTTACTCCTATACCTTTTACTATCCAATAAACCATAGTATGGCTTACCTTTGTTTTGTTCATCAAATAGCCAAGTCCACTTCCAAACATTATTATTATTCCAATGATTGCAAGGAATGAACCTAATGAATTAGCAAATATTTTTGACAACCCTACAAGGCCTTGTCCTGTTAAGATTGCTGCAACTATTACTCCCACTATTAATCCTGCTAGATTAGATTTGTTTCTGAAAACCATAATTAAATATACTAGCAGTGGTAAAAGTGCAAGAAGAGATGGTGCTGAAAGTAAAGCGTATTTCCCTAGTTCTAATTCCATGAATTTGCCCCCTTTTATTTGTTTATATTATTTTTTTAATATTAAACTACCTTTTATCTTTCCAGTTTCGTGTCCATTCAAAATAGCAGGTTCTCCTGATATAAACACATCATATATACCTCTAGGTCTCATAGGTGAATGTAAAAACGTAGACATATCCTTGATTTCTTCATAATCAAAAACTGTTATATCAGCAATATTTCCTTCTTTTAATACTCCTCTATCTTTTAATCCCATAACATCAGCTGGAAGTCCAGTGATCTTGTATACAGCATCTTCTATTGGCATTAAATTATTTTCTCTAATCATCTCTAAAAATTTAGGGAAGGTTCCAAAACTTCTTGGATGTGGATTAAACTTAAGGTCATAGGTGAAATTATATCCATCGCTTCCTACGGATATATACATTTCTTTCATTATATTTATCACATCATCTAAATTTAGAGAGTAGTATATAGCTGCCGTATCCCCTTTAGTGTCAAGCAATACTTTTATAACTGTATCCTCTGGTGAAAGGTTGTACATCTTAGAAATCTCTTCTATATTCTTTCCTTCAATTTCTGGCAAGATATTGTGTGTAGAAGAAACACCTACACATTTTGCTCCTCCTCTCCTGTCCATTTCTGATATTATATCTTTTATTATCTTAGGTTCATGAGTTGCTATTCTTTCGAGCATCTTTGAATTTCCTCCATCATGGGCCCAAGCTGGAACTAATGCCGAAAGACCTGTTGAAGTGGCTTCATATGGATATTGGTCACAAGTTATATTACATCCTTTTTCTTTTGCCTCTTTTATTTTATCTAAAAGCTCCTTGGACCTTCCCCATTGAGGTTTCCCTATGAGCTTAAGATGAGATATCTCAAGATGGACCCCAGATTTTTGGGCTACTTCTATCATTTCATCTACGGCTTCAAATACTAAATCACTTTCGCTCCTCATATGAACAGATAAAATTCCATCATATTCTTTTATAACCTTTGCAAGCTCTACAATTTCTTCTAATCCAGCATAGCTACTTGGAGGATAAATGAGTCCTAATGACATTCCAAAGGCTCCATTTTTAAGTTCATTATGAAGGAGAGCCTTCATCTTTTCTATTTCTTCTGCAGTGGCTTTTCTATCATCAAATCCAATTACACATGCTCTAAGAGTTCCATGTCCTATAAGAATTGCATTATTTATAATGAAATTCTTTTTCTCACATAACTTTCTGTAGTCTTCCAAGGAGTTTATTTTCAAATTCTTATCCTCAAGATCAATCTCTATAGTCCTTCTAAAAAAGTCCATTATCTCTTCTCGCATCGAGTCATTGCAAGGCATTAATGAAATACCACAATTTCCATTAAGCTCCAAAGTTATTCCTTGATTCACTTTGCTTTGAGCCTTATTTAAGTTTAGTGGGCAAGCATCTGAATGCGAGTGTATGTCTATAAATCCTGGAGAAATAATCTTTCCTTCACAGTCTATTGTACAGTTGCCTTCACATTCTTCTTTGTCAGTAATTTTAGAGATTCTATCTCCATGTATCCCTATGGACCCTTTAAAAGGAATTCTTCTAGTTCCATCTACAATTAATCCGTTCTTTAAAATAAAATCATACATTTTACCCCTCCTGACAAAAGTTATTTTCTGAATATTCATGCAATTTAATTCTATCATATTTTACTAATTATTGTAAATATATATTTAATTTATATATATTCAATAATTATATTATTTGGTTTCAATTTAAAAAGCTGACGAATGTTTTTTTATACATTCATCAGCTTTAAAAATATATCAAGTTAAGTTTATATCTTCTGGATTTTCAACTTTATTTTTATAAGTGATTATATTATCTATTGTTCTTTCGTAGACTATGAATAATGCTAATCCATCTAAAAAGTGGTTTAATTTATTTGAATTATTTTTTATAGGATTATCAGTATTAGTTTCACTGCTCTGCTTTGATAAATTAAAATAAAATGTTAGAGCTTCAATAACTAAAGCGCTTGATAACAATCTTCTTTGAAATATATCAGTTCCTATATTAGAACTGTCACTTGTTGTAGCATTTGCATTATTTAAACTATCAATAAGTTGTTGTTTTTGTGCCTCTAAATTTTCATATGACAAAACTACAGATGCCATAATATATCTTAAATATTTCTGAGATTCAGTTAAAATATTTATCTGTTCCTCTAGTTCCTTTATTTGTTCTTCAGATAGTGTTGAATTTGTACTCATTATAACAACCTCTTAAAACTTTATATACTATCAAAAACATTACTTATCATATATTTTGCGTAAGTATTTTCTAATTATTATATGATTTTCCTATCACTTATGCTACTTTCAAATATATCAATAAAATAAATAAGACCATGATAAACTTATTCTTCCACCCTTATCTGTATCTGACCTAATGACTTTTCACTATCATCTGTTCCTCTTCTAGTCATTATATATATTTCATAAAAATCCCCTGTAACCTTTATATGATGTTTTTCTATATATTCTAATATTTTGCTGTAATATTTGGAGGTATCTTTGTAGTCATCATCAAAGTTTATCGTAACATAGGTACCTTCCTTAAGAGTTACAACTTCATTGTATCTAAAAATCGATGTATCATTTATGTTTATCATCATGGCGTCATATTCAAGGATTCCTCTATCTTTAAAATCTTCATAGGATGTTAGAAATGCAAGTTCTTTATTGTAGCATCCTCTCTCCTGCTCTATAGAGGATAAGATTTTACTAAGATTGATTTCGAACTCTTCTGTGTATCGCTTTGTGTTATTGTATTTCACAAACTTCTTTTCTTCACTATACTTTAGAAAAACTTCATTTATTCCTTCCTTAAGAAGGGTTTGTACTCTATCCTCTAAAAATAATATATTATTTTTTATATTTTGGAGCTCAACCATCTTTTTTTCTATAAGCTCTTTCTGATTCGTTATTATATCCAAAATAGAATCAACAGATGTATAATTGTTTACAATATTCTTTATCTCATCCAAAGATAATCCTATGGCCTTACATTGCTTTATAAGGTCGATTATTATAAAATGTTTTACTGAATAATATCTATAATTGCTATTTTCATTTACGTATGCTGGCTTTAAAAGTCCTATCTTATCATAGTGTCTTAAGGTTTGCACTGAAATATTGTGAAGCTTTGCCACTTCTCCAATGGAAAATCTAGTGTCCATTTTCTTCTCACCTCCATTTAGTTATTTTAACCTAAAATCTAAACTAAAAAAAGCCATGTCCTTTTAAGACACAGCTTTTAAATCTGAATTATTAATAGCTTCTTTAGTGGAAGTCTTTATATTTGATATTATACTTATAGTTATAAATGTAAGGCTTTCTGATGCTATTGTACCTGCCCATATACCATTGGTTCCAAATATCTTATAAAGTACAAGAAGACTTATTGGAAGATATATGACAGACCTAAAAAGGCAACTTAAATTTGAATATTTCGGTCTTTCTATGGCTTGGAAATAAACTAAAGTATTTAAATTTATTCCTACTACTAGATAACTGACACTAGCTATTTTAAGAGCAGTATATGCCATATTTAGTATAGCTTGATCTTGTGTAAATATTCCTATAAGATTTTTTCCAAATAGGAAACTTATAACAATAAAAGCCGCACTAACTGTTAATGAAGAAATACAGGTTATATTAAAGAAACCAAGCATTTTATCTCCATCTTTACGACCATAATTATAGCTTATAAGTGGTTGCACTCCCAAAGTAAGTCCATATAAAACCATATAAGTATTAGTTGTTATATAATTTATTATACTATAAGCTGAAATTCCCATTTCTCCAATGAAGTTTACTAAAACTATATTGTGTATTAATACCATTATAGAATAGCTAGCTTGGGCAAAGAATGATGGGAAGCCTATTAAAGAAAATTCTTTAAGATCATTTTTATTTATCTTTACCTTTCCAAAAGTTAGATAACCTTTTTTCATTAAGAAATGAGGCAATAAAATTGATACTGTTATAATCTGTCCTAATCCAGTAGCTATTGCAGCTCCCTTTATTCCAAGACCTAATTTAAAGATAAACACATAATCTAGTATTATATTTGTCACGGCTCCTGCTATAGTTGATACCATGGCAAGCTTTGGTCTTCCATCATTTCTTACAAAACTGCTTAAAACTATTCCTATAAGGTTTGGAATACAGAATATAGCATAAAATCTTAGATATTGTACTGCAAGTCCTTTTAAAGTTTCCGTTGCGCCTAATACTGTAACGATTTGTTCTGTGAATATTATACATACGATACTTATGATTCCGCTTATTATAAGAAGAAATTTGAATACCTGCCTGAAGATATTCACCGCTCTATTTATATTTTTAGCCCCTATATTTTTGGATACCATAGCTCCACCACCAATTGCAAACATGGAAGCTAGTCCAAATAACATAACTGTAAATGGAAGTACTATATTTACCGCTGCTAAAGCTGCATCTCCTACTCCCTGACCTACAAAGATTCCATCTATTACTGTATATAAAGACGAAATAAACATGGCAAGTGCCGATGGTATTGCATATTTGAAAAATTCCTTTATCATATTTACCTCCAATTATAATTTTTACGCTATTTTATATGATAAAGTCTATACTAAGGATAGAGTCAAGAGTTTTTTAACTTTCCAAAGCAAAAACTTCTGCTATTTGAACTGACCTCTCATAAGTTAGATTTTTATGTCTAACTTATTGGAATCACATCAATTATTTAAAGTAGCAGAAGTTCTTCTAAATTCTTAGTTCCATGTTAATTTTTCTAATGCAATATGACTGCGATACCACTGATCATTCTTCAAAAGCATTTCTGGCGAACCAGAATTTTTAATTTTTCCTTTATCTAAAATTACCATAGTATCACTGGCAATCATAGATGACAATCTGTGAGATATTGATAATATTGTGTGGGTTTCACTGGCTTTTGCAAGAACATTTACTATGTTACTTTCAGTTAATGAATCTAAATTTGCTGTAATTTCATCTAAAAGAAGAATTGGAGGATTCGTAACTATTGCCCTTGCTATGGCTAAAAGCTGCTTCTGTCCTTGGGAAAAAATATTATCATCAACTATCTCAGTGTAAATCCCATTTTGTAAGGACTCCACATATTCTGTAATGCCCACAAAATCTAAAGCATTCATAACTTGTCCTAGAGTGATATTATTATCCTGCAAAGTGATTTGATCCATTACATTGCCCTTTATCATATGAAAACTTTGATCTACATAACCAAATATATTACGCTTTTCTGAATTTGGTATATCATAAACATCAATACCATTTATAGTGATACTGCCCTCGCATGGCTTTAAAATCCCCATAATGAGCTTGAACAATGTAGATTTACCAACACCAGTTCTTCCTATAAAGGTCACCTTTTCATTTGGATTTATATTAAGCTTTATATTTTGTAGTACTTCTGTATCTTCATCATACTTGAAAGTCACATTATTAAAGCTCATTTTGACGTTACACCTATCTGTTATTATATCCTCTACTTTAAGTTCCTCGTTCTTCCCTAAGTCTTCCTGTTCATTGTAAAACTCATCCACTCTTTTAATTCCAGATACTGCCTGCTGTATATTTTGAAGTTCCATTCCTAAATTCTCTATAGGTGAAAATAAATTAGATATAAGTTCAATAGATGCTGCAACCATCCCTAAAGATATTCCTAAATAATTAAGTTCTTTAGATGATAAAATTACAATAGCTGCAATAACTATTGCTCTTGTTATCTGTATTATTGGTGAAAATACAGAGTCATAAAAGTTAACCTTTTCAATGGTTTTATAATTATCAAGAAGATATTTGGTATAATTTTTTTCCATATAAGCTTCCTTGCTGTAGGCCTTAATCATTTGAATGCTTTTTAAGCTCTCGGAAATATGATTGTTTACTTTCCCTACCAATATACGATTTTCAATTTGAGCTTTAAGCATTTTTTTCTGAAAGCCTCTTGTTATACCATAAATTATAGGCAATAATACTAAAGTTAAAGTACCAAGCTTTATACTAAACATACATATAGAAACTACTATCCCTATGATTTTAAAGCAATCAACTATCATACTTATTATTCCACTAGTAAAGAGAGAATTTATAGCTTCAACATCGTTTATAAATCTAGAAACTACCGCTCCAGAGCCATTACTTGAAAAAAACGACATATTTAGTCTTTCAAGTTTTTCCATCATTTCAATTCTTATTTCCTTGGTAATTTTTTGTCCTAATATAGTAATCAGTGCTTCTTTCACAAAATCGAATACCCCAACAAATATAAGTACACAAATATATGACATTGCCATTATTAAAAGTTTATGACTATTTTTAGGAACAAGATTGTAATCTATTATATATTTAAGTATTTGAGGGGGAATAAGTGATGCTATTACCACGGCAACTATTGCAAATGCTAATGTGATAGTTGTTATAGCATTATTTCTAAATACCTTCATTGCAGATGATTTTATCAAACTAGTCTTCATCTTTTCTATCCACCTCCATACATTGAAGATTATAAATAGTCTTATAAACAGGCGATTTTTCTAACATTTCTTTATGAGTTCCATATTCTGCAGTTTTATCACTATTTAGTAATATTATCTTATCAATCTTATTAAATACTGCCAGTCTATGGGATACTAAAATTATCAAACTATCCTTGTAATTATTTTTTAGATTATCAATGATATCATCCTCTGTTTTCATATCAACTGCAGAAAATGGGTCATCTAAAATTATAATCTTGCTTTTATTTAAAAGAGCTCTAGCCAGAGCTATTCTCGCCTGCTGTCCTCCACTAAGCCTTATGCCGCTATTTCCAACCAAGGTATCTTCTCCATGAATCATTAGTGACAAGTCTTTATTAAAACATACATCCCTAAGGACATCTGTTATAGTTTTATCTTCGCCTAAAGTTATATTGTTATATATACTGTCAGAAATAAGCTGTGGATTGTGTCCTAAATAAGCAATCATGCTGCTTCTCTCATATTCTGAATACTCCCTAAGCTCTTTTCCATCTATTTTTATACTACCTGAATAAGGATATAGTCCAAGTAAAGCTGATATAAGAGTTGACTTTCCAGAAGCTATAGGCCCTGTAATTCCTATTATTTCTCCAGCTCTTCCTTCAAAACTTATTTCCTTTACTATATATTCTTTTTCTTCATCATATCCAAAACTTAATTTTTCTACTTTTAGCATGGTGCCCTGTTCTCTTATATTCTTTGTGGTATCTTTCTTTTCATATTCATTCAAATAAGGCTTAATCCTTTTCCATGAAACCTGAGATTTTTGAACTGAATTAAAAAGTTTTGCCGCCTTACTTGCTTTTACTCCCATAGCAGTAAACATAGCTATATAAGTAGAAAATACTCCAACAGTCCACGCTCCTTCTATAACTTTTGACCCTCCAAGGTATATAACTATAACTACTCCCATCATAGCTATACTATTATATATAGGCTGCATGGAATTTTCTAAAATATTTGCCTTTGTGGCTTTTATTTGCAAATCCTGAAGTTCATCACAGTATTTTTCTCTATTTTTGCCCTCCATGCCGTTTACACGGTATAACATTGAGTTTTCAATTATGTCATATGTAAGGTCAGTAATTTCGCTACTTTTTTTGCGAAATTCTGCTGAATATTTGTATATGACACTCTTTAACTTCTCAGCTAAAAACATGGCTACTGGTATAAAAATAATTGATTCTATTGTTATTCTTACATCATAAAATAACATGGACACCAAATAAGATATCATGAGTACCCCTGTGTCAAAAACTTCTGTAGTGAATTTTCTCATACCTTCTACGCAAAGCTCTACATCTGATATAGTTCTAGTCATAAGATTCCCCAAATTCTCATCATCCAATTCTTTTGATGTCTTATGCATTATATTGTTGTATATCATAAGTCTCATAGTAGCACTTGTACTGTTTGCAAATCTTCTTATATAAAATCTTTTAAAATATCTTAATAATTGAATAGTTCCAATGAGTGCCACATAGACTACTGCGACAGTTAGAACTGATTTTAAATCTTCCCCTGCTACAATAGAGTCTATAAGCTTTCCTTGATATATAGGCCCCAGTACAATTGATATATTAAAGGATAATCCAAAGATAATTATGCATGCTACTACAAATTTTTCTTTCTTCCAGTAATTTATAATCCTATCCGGATTTTTCATAGGTTCTACCTTTAAAACTGACATGATAATTTCTTCCCTTCCTGTGGTATTTTGAAACATGTCCCTCAAATTAATACTACTACCTTTTTACATCATATTCAATTATTAATATATTAAAATACAATTAATTAATGTTAAATATCAAAGTTTTACATTTTAAAATTGACCATACCTATTAATTAATATATAATTTCACTTATATCATTAGAAGATTTTTTTAAATTAAATAAATTGGAGGTTTCTTATGAATAGTGATATTTTAAATTTAGAGCAAGCTTGTGATTTCTTAAGCGTCAGCGAGAGAACTCTTATAAAATTATTACGTGAAGAACATATACCTGCTAGAAAGATAGGCAGAGAGTGGAGATTTAGCAAAACTGCTCTCATGAATTGGATTTCATCTGGAGATTCTTATGAATACGCAAATAAAGAAGAAAAATTTGAAATTCTAGAGGATTCTACAGGCCAGTGTGAAATTCTTCTTTCAGATCTAATAAATATGGCGAGAAATCTAAAAGATAATGTAAAGATAAATACTCTTTTAAAAGATGTGCCTGAAATGATAGATATACCTTCAAATATAACCCTTAGAGTGAGCTATAAACAAAAGAGAGATATGGAAAAGCTTGCTTTCAAACTATTTTGGCCTCAAAGAGAAGACTATAGGATGCCTTTAAAGGATAAATAAAATGGAGTTCTGAAAGGTTACCAGAAACACCTATATTTAGGATATACATTTCTGGCAGCCTTCTAGAACTCCTATTAATTATGGAATACTGTTTTACTATTTTTCAAAAACTGTTTGTTCTGTTATTTCAGTTTGTAATGCTTTAAGTGCTCTTTCCACTAATTGACGTCTTAGCTTTTTGCTTCCTTCCTCTGGAAGATTAGGATTTCCAAGAGGATGAGGTATACTTATAGCTGGAACTATTCTATTTGCTCCAATTGTAAGTGAAATAGGGACTATGGTAGCCATATGAACTACAGGTATTCCTGCTCTTTCAACTTCTTTTACCATTGTTGCACCGCAACGTGTACAAGTTCCTCATGTAGATACTAATAATACAGCTCCCACCCCATCTGCTACTAGCTTTTTACTGAATTCTTCTCCAAATCTCTTAGCATTTCCTACAGAAGTTCCAGTACCAGTAGTTGCTACAAAATAATTGCATAATTCTCCTATAACACCTTCACGCTCAAGATCTCTTAAAACATCAAGAGGGATTACAAGATTAGGATTTTCAGTAACAAAGGCTCTATCATATCCACCATGGATTGTCATGAAATCTTTTTTGCTCATGGAATCCATTCCTGTGATATCATAAATGCCATACTTTGTAGCACTTGAAGATTCTATTCTATCTGGATTTCCTTGAGGTACTATTCCTCCAGATGTAACTACAGCAACCTTAACCTTTGACATATCCTTTATTGCTGGAAGTGGAGCAACTCTATCAAATACAGGCATTGGATATTCTGTCTTAAACTCTTCTTTCTTAATCTTCTTTAGAAGCATTTCAACAGCACGTTCAGAACCTCTTCTTTCATTGAAATAGTTAACCCTTATATCTCTTTCAATGTATCCTTCGGCAGCTGGAGATCCTATGTCTTCTTTATTTACAAGTTTCTTTGCAAGAACAGCTATCTTGTCCATAGCATTTTTCATCTTTGCAGCAGATATTTCTGTCTCTATTATATACAAATCCTTCTTGAACATATCAACTCCAGGATTTTCTTTGTACATTCCAGTTATAACAGGTATGTTAAGTTCCTCTAATACCACCTTAGCCATTGTTCCACAAGCAACGCCATATCTTCCAGCATTAAATGCAGGTCCAGCTACAAATAAATCAGGATTATTCTCTTTTATCATTTCTATTAATTCAGCTTTTGCTTTTTCTAAATTGTCTCCAAAGTATGAGTCTCCACATATTACAGTTGCAACTATTTCATAATCAGGACCTAAATTAGCTGCTAATAAGTTTCCTGGGCCAACTATTCCCTTAACTACTTGTGGAGGCACGTCTGCCTTTTCTTCTCCACCTATTTGAGCAAAGAATTGATTAATATATTGAACTACCTTATATTTACTCATAATAACCTCCTATTAAAATCCTTGCGCTGCAAGTTTATTGTATCCATTTGCTATTGTTGAAGCTATGATTATTTGAATTTCAGCTTCTATGCTTCCATCTTCCTTAAGGCTGCCTTCATAACCACCTATCATAGTTTCAATATAATCAAGAGTGCCTATAACCTTGTCCATTGGAGGGAAATATTCTATGATATTACCATTACCACAAGAAACTACTGCATCTGCTTCTTCTGCAGTATCAGCTACAGATTGAGACTTACCATCTCTTCCTGGGAATTCATCAGTTATAAGAACTACATTAACCCCTTCCCTAGAAACTTTCTTGCAATTCATCATTAAATCTGTATCTGGATTACCATAGCCTTCCTCAGTAACTATAACTCCATCTAATCCTAAATGCCTGCAAAGTTTAGCAGTCATATCTGAAGAACGTTCCTTGTCCATAAGCCAAACGTTTTCGTTTGTAAGTATAACTCCTATAAAGTTAAGGTCTTTTCCATGTCTCTTATATAAGTCTTCTATTACTGGATTATTGAAGTGATGGAAAGTTGTAACCTTATCACAAGGAGCAACACAGTTACCACTTACTATAGCTCCATCCATTATTTCTGTTGGATACATGAATGTAGGAATCATAACCTTTGCATCTACACCATAGTAATATGTGTCGTGTAATAGACCTTGAGATTGAAGCATATGAACATAACCTATCTTTGGAAGGTCTGGATACTCTTTAATTTGATCTAATAGAGGTTTTGTTTCATAGGTAACGATTTCATCTGGTTCTACATTTCTTCCTGCTTCTCCTACATATTTTGCAACCTTTAATCCTGCCATTCTTCCTGCTTCTTCATAAGCGTGAGTATCTAAATCTGCTCTTCCTTCTATAACTACGCATACATTATTAGTTTGAGAAAATGGTGTATATTTTGCAGTAGGACCGCTCATATCTATAAGTCCCTCTTGGAAACCAACTATCTTTCCACAGGTTATTACTGTAGCTCCAACTAATGCATGGGTTCTTCCTGAACCAACTGTCTTAACTTTGTCTAATATTCCTGGGAAGATTCCACCTTCTCCAGAAACCTTTACTCTTGGCTCTATTACATCTTTTACAGGAGCAATACGTACTGATTCGCCAGGTCTTGCAAGCTCAACATCAGCTTTTATAAGCCTCTCATCTTCTAGCACAAGATCAATAATCTTCTGCTTATTTACAAAAAGGGTTCCATTTTCAACCTTTGTCTCTGCTCCAAATTGAACATCAGAGATCTTAATTTTACCTAACTCTAACTTCATAATCATCTCTCCTTTTGATATAGTAATGATTTTTTATATTAATAATTAAAAAATAATTGAGTGCTGTCTTAAAAAAGCGCCGTCTATAAATGATAAGTCTAAGGTTCTAAAGTCCTTAAGACATTTTTCTGACCAATTGGGAAGTTTTCTTTGCTTCAAAAACTTCAAAGCACTTTCTATAGCATTTTCTATTAAGGTTATACTTTCGTAATCAATTTTGTCTACCTTTACAAGCAGCACTGATTTGTAAGGGGTTTGATTTGGCTTTAAACTTCCTGCCATAGGATGAGTTAGTAGTACATATCCTAAATGAATCTTATTTCTTATCTCATACAATGTACTTATATAGCTATCATCCCTAAATTCAACTTTTATCATATCCTTGTACTTTTCATAGGCATCACAGTTATTTGTTATAAGACAGAGTTTTTCTATATGTTCTATTTCTGGCACCTCCTTATAGTGATTTAAATTTTTCTGCATAAGTATAACTTTCTAAAACTTTTCTAAATTCACCCTCATATTTCGTATACTATTAACCTTAGCAAGGTTCATGCCAAAATATGTATTTATAATAAAACCCTATAGTTTAGTCAAATTCCATTGATAAATTTAATTTTTTTATTTTTATATTTTATAAAAAATCTAGAAAAACTATGAAATAAACTTCTTTACAACGAATTTTTTTTCATATATATTGGAAATATATAGATATTTAAGGAGTGATCCAATTGACTTTCAAATCATCTCTTTTGGAGAATTATAAATTAAACAGTAAAAGTCCAAAATATATTAAAATGCTAAATGCTTGTGAGAAGGTAGCAAAATCAAAAGCAAACATCCTTCTTCTTGGTGAGTCAGGTTCTGGTAAAGAAATCGCAGCAAAATATATTCATGCCTGCAGTAACAGAAAAAACAAAAAATTTGTTGCCATAAACTGTAGTTCTTACGTATCTAATCTCTTGGAATCCGAGCTTTTTGGTTATGAACCAGGGGCTTTCACTGGTGCTAATAAATCTAAGGCAGGAAAAATTGAAACTGCTAATGAAGGAACTTTATTTCTAGATGAAATCGGCGACATAGATACAACAACTCAAATTAAGCTTCTTAGAGTTTTAGAAAGTAAAAGCATTTCAAGAATAGGAAGTAACGCGGAAAGTTTAGTTGACTTTCGGCTTTTAAGTGCTACAAATAGAAATCTTATAGAAGCTGTTGAAGAAAAAGAATATCGTGAAGACTTTCTTTATAGAGTCAGCACTATCGTAATAGAGGTTCCACCTCTTAGGGAAAGGTCAGAGGATTTAAAGGATTTAATAAATTTCTTCTTGAAAGCCTCTCAAGAAGAAAATAATATAACTATAAAAAGTATTTCTAAAGAAGCTCATAACTTCTTATACGAATATGATTATCCTGGAAATATAAGAGAATTAAAAAGTATAGTTGATAGAATGGTAGTGCTTTCGGAAGATGGAGTTATCACAAAAGATGGTATCCCCATAATAAAATCTATAAAGCGTCCCTTATCTCAGGATGATAATGAAAGCTATAACTCATCTAAAAGACACTTCACAGAAATAATGCCATTCAAAGAATATCAAAGACTTTGTGAAAAAGAATATTTGATATGGGTATTGGAAAAATGCGGATGGAACGTAACAAGAGCCTCTAAAGAACTACAAATAAGTTCTAGGCAGCTATTCAATAAAATTAACACGTACAATATAAGGCGATAAATGTCTAACGAATTTTGTTGACATTAATTGTAAAGCCTGTAGAATTATTTATATAAATACTCTTTATTAATACAGAGATTCACCCTCATAGAATCGTAATGTATTAAGCAAATTGATAGAGATACTATCAATTGTGAAAGGAGCTATTTATGAGTAAACAAGATGTTAGTTTAAAAACCGTCATTAAATTTGCTGGAGCATTTACCGCTTTCCTAATAGGGTCAGGCTTTGCTACTGGTCAAGAGGTTCTTCAATATTTCGCGTCTTATGGATACTTAGGCGTTTTAGGCGCCATTTTGACATTGCTTCTTTTAACTTACGTGGGTGTTAGTTTTTTAACTGTAGGTCAAAGAGAAAACTTTGATAAAGGTAGTGATATCTATAGATATTACTGCGGCAAAAAACTCGGAACATTCTTTGATTACTTCTCTACTTTCTTTTGCTTTTTATCTTTCACTGTAATGATTTCTGGTGCTGGTGCTACTTTAAATCAACACTATGGATTATCTGTGTATGCAGGTGGGATTTTGATGGCTGTTTTAGCCCTAATTACTGTTCTTATGGGACTAAACAAAATTGTAAATATCATAGGAAAAATCGGTCCTGTCATCGTAATAATAGCAATTCTTTTGGGATTGATAGCAGTAATCCAAAATTACAGCAGCTTATCTCCATCAATAGTAAATGACTCACTAAAAGCTCTAGATTCTCAAGGGACTTTAATAAAAGCTTCTACTAATTGGGCCTTTGCAGCTTTTTCTTATGTTGGATTCTGCATGTTATGGCTTGCTGGTTTCTTAGCTTCTATGGGCACACAAGCTCAAAGTAGAAAAGAAGCAGCTGTAGGCGGAGCTCTTGGTGCAACCTCCTTCTCTCTTGCAGTTATCGTGGTAGCTTTAGGACTTCTTTCTTGCATAAATACTGTAGCAGGAAGCCAAATACCTATGCTTCATCTAGCTACAAACATTCATCCAATCTTAGCAACAGTTTTCGCTATAATAATTATGGCTGGTATATACACAACTGCTGTTCCACTACTTTGGAATGTTTCTTCAAGATTCACCAAAGATGAAAGTAAAAATTTTAAGACCTTAACAATAGTCTTAGTAGTAGTTGGCACGATAATAGGCTTATTACTTCCTTTTGCAAAACTTGTAAATATAATTTATGTACTAAATGGATATATCGGAGTAGGTCTTCTTATAATAATGTTTGTCCGCACCATCATAGGTATATTTAATAGAAAATCTATCCTTAAAGAAGAGGTAAAATAATAAAAGCCCTGAACAACATTTTAGTTGTTCAGGGCTTTTCATTTTAAAACTTTACTTTTCCTGCCTCCATTAGAACTTCCCCATCAGCTACTATAGTAGCATCTCTCATTATTAAATCATAATGACAAGCTGCTCTAACCGTTCCCCCCAAAGTTATGCTTGTACCTATTCCTATATGCACTGATCCATATACACCTTCATCTTCTAACATAAAGCCCTTAAACTCACAGCACGGATTTAATCCAACACCCATCTCTGCCACATTGTACACATTAGGGTCATTCTTGCTTCTTAAATCCTCTTCAAGAATTTTTGCCTGTCTACCTCCAAAAATTGAAGTTATAAAGCCATTCTCTATGGTTAGCTTAACTGGCTCATCTAATATCCCTATTCCAAGGTAAGGTATACTTCCATCTGCTATTACTACTCCATTAGCTGTGCCTTCAAGTGGTGAAACGTTCGCTTCTACTGTAGGAACTGTTGAGAATTGTCCTTTTTCAACCATACAATATAAAGCATTTCCTCGTCTGCCTAAAGCTGAATATCTTAAGTTAGTTCCATTAACTGTAGTAAGCACTACTTCTTTTGAATTCTCAAGTTTCTTAGCCATAGTCTTACATATTGGAGCTATAGCCTCAAAGTCAGCCTCTAATCCTCCATGAATAAGCATTTCATCACTAAATTGTGTTAGAACTACTCCTCTCGAACCATTCTTTATGGCATACTTTACAGCATGTGTATGGGTTATAGATTTACCCACCACAGATATAAATGCATCACTAGCTTTCATCATTTCTGCAATACATTTGGGTGGTTCTGCACTATCTACATCTCTTGGCATCATTACAGTTATTACTGGCTCTGCTCCCACCTCATATACTATAGAGGCTATAGTTTCAGCTATTGTAAGCTTTGATGGCTCAGTTATTATTGCAACTGTTTCAAGAGGTTTTACTCCAACACATATCTCTACAATCTTTCTTGCTCCCCTAGACATTAATATCTTTTTCATAATATCACCCCTAAATTATGTTTCCTTCTGTTTTTATTTATTTGTTTATTGTGGTCATATAAACTTATATTAATAATTTCCTTATATAATATATTATCTCTCTTCGAGAATACTCCTCTTATTTTATGGTTAATCTATAAAATAAATTTATCTATATAGGAGATACTCTCAATGGAGAACACATTAAAAGATTATTATTCAAAAATCCAAGCTCTTCCATTAAAGACAACCTACACTAAAGAAGAGCTCTTAACACCTGATTTTCTTATAGCCAAAGATAAAAATCTTGAAATATATTACTGTACTCACAATGAATATATAAATCATAAAGCAAAAATTTTTATTATAGGTATAACACCCGGATTTTTTCAAATGAATAGATCCATAGTCATAGCCAGAGAAGCTATAGAAAGAGGCATACCTATTTCTGACATTCCCTATCTTTGTAAAGTTGGTGCACGTTTTAGCGGTAGCATAAGAAAAAATATAATTTCAATGTTGAATGAGTTAAATATGTGCCATGCTTTAAATATAGCTGATGCTAATTCTCTATTTGAAGAAAATAGCTACTTGCTTCATAGTACATCCTTGATACCTTTTTCTACATTTAGAAATCAAAAAAACTATACTGGATATCAGCCACCACTGAAAAGTACCCCTTTTCTTATGAAATACGTAGAAGAAAATCTATATCCTCAATTAGACCTACTAAAAAATACACTTGTTATACCTTTAGGCAAATGTGTAGAGGGCATACTAGTAGATTATATAAAAGCCGGTTTATTAGATGATTCAAAATGTCTTTTAGGTTTCCCTCATCCTTCAGGAGCCAATGGGCATAGAAAACTTCAATTTGAAATTCATAAAGAGGATTTTAAAAATAAAATTAAAAATTTTAATTTTGAAACATAAAAAGTCACCAAACTTTTAGGTGACTTTTTAATTATTTATCTAAGTTAAGCATTTAGCTTTTTCTTCATTGCTGAGTATCCTATCCATACAATCCATACATAGGCATAGGCCTTTGGAATCATAAGTGCTCCTACTGGTGGGATTGTTTTTGCTAACAGCACTACTGGTATATAACAAGCAAAGCTTATAACTATAGCAAGCCACATAAAACGGAAGTCTGAATCCTTAAGCTCCTTAGCTTTTTTATAAAATAATACTATTATTAAAAGTCCAAGAAGTGCAAAAGGAATGTTTCTATATATCCCCCATGACAAAGGCGCATCATAGCTAAGCCAGTGATTTTGTAGGAATAAGCATAGAATTATTCTTATATCAGCAAGTAAATATACTGCATAAGAAAGACCTTTGCTTTCTTTTACGTCGTAACGCTTTCTCCAACAAAATAAATAATACTCTTTAATATTTCAATCTATAATAAGCACATGGAACTTTAATTAAAGTCCTAATAAATAATTAATCATACTCTAAACAAAATAAGATACATAGGCATTAATCATTGCCAGTGTATCTTATTTTGTTATATTAAAATATATTATTTTGTACGATTATGAACTAATACACCATTCTTTATTACTTTCTGAACAATATTAACACCTGTATGATATGGAAGGAATTTGTAGGAATTATAATCTAGTATAATCACATCACCTTTTTTACCTGCCTCTATAGTTCCTATACTGTCAGCTCTTCCTACAGCTGCCGCTCCATTCAATGTCATAGCTACTATTGTTTCTTCTATAGTCATATTCATATAAATTGATGCTAATGCAAACATTAATGGTATTGAATTTGTAAATCCACTTCCAGGATTAAAATCCGTTGCCAATGCTACAGCACAGCCATTGTCAATCATGTACCTAGCACGAGCAAATGGTTCTTTAAGACAAAAGGCAGTAGTTGGTAGTAGTGTACTCACCACTCCATTTTCAGCCATAGCCTTTATTCCATTGTCAGAAGCATGTAAAAGGTGGTCAGCTGATACAGCCTCAAGCTCTGCTGCAAGCTCTGAACCCCCAAGCTCTACAATTTCATCGGCATGAAGCTTAAGTTTCATACCAAGTTCTTTTGCCTTTAGAAGTAGTTTTCTTGACTCTTCTATAGAAAATACCCCTTCTTCACAAAACACATCGCAAAACTCTGCCAAATCTTCCTTTACCACAATTGGAAGGACTTCATTAATTATAAACTCTATATACATATCTGTGCTGCCTTTGTACTCATTGGGTACTGCATGAGCTCCCAAGAATGTCCTTACTATATCCATAGGATGCTCACAATCAAGGTCTTTCATAACTTCTAATTGCTTAAGCTCTGTCCTATAATCAAGTCCATATCCGCTCTTTCCCTCTACAGTAGTAACTCCAAATTCAAGCATAGAATCAAGGCGCTTTTTCCCAAGTTCAAACAAACACTCCTTAGAAGCCTTTCTGGTATCCCTCACAGTATTTACTATTCCGCCACCACGATTCATTATGTCCATGTAACTATCTCCGCGAAGCCTCCATGAAAACTCTTCTTCTCTATATCCCCCAAATATAAAGTGAGTGTGCGAATCAACAAAGCCTGGAAGTATTGATTTCCCCTCAGCATCAATAACTTCATACTTTGTTTCATCATATTTTTTTAATATGTCTAAAGTACTACCTATTTCCTTTATGATCCCGTCTTCTATTACAATAGCTCCATTCTCTATCCTTTTTAGTTCTTTCATTTTTGCTCCGAATTTCGCCGTTTTCCCAGTGGCAGTTACTATTTCTGAAGCATTTTTAATTATCATATTTCCTTTTATCATTGCCTTCCCCCTTAGGTTTTCCCTCTATAACTTTTTTAAAATTTATTAAATACTTTTTCTACAGCTTTTCTTACAACATCATTATCGGCAACATATGGAATTGTTATATGATCAGTCCCCATATTATTTTTATTAAATTCAATAGCTGTTTCGATTGAGTGTTCATTTCTAGCCCAAGAACGTCTAGCAACTCCACTCATAACATCCCAAGACATAGCTGATTTAATTATCTCATCAACTCTGTGACTTCCATCAAGAACTAGTCCAAAGCCTCCGTTTATTGACTTTCCTATGCCAACACCTCCGCCGTTATGAAGGGCAACAAGGCTCATACCTCTAGCTGCATTTCCTGCATAGCATTGAACGGCCATATCTGCCATTACATTACTTCCATCTTTAATATTTGAGGTTTCTCTAAATGGAGAATCCGTTCCAGATACATCATGGTGGTCTCTTCCTATCATGATTGGTCCTACTTCTCCCTTTCTAACAAGTTCATTAAACTTAAGTGCTATATTTATTCTCCCTATGGCATCTTGATAAAGGATTCTAGCTTCTGTTCCAACTACCAAGGAATTCTTTTCAGCGTCCCTTATCCAATTGTAGTTGTCTCTATCTTGATATCTTCTATCCGGGTCTATACATTCCATAGCAGCATGGTCTGTCCTTACTAAATCTTCATGTTTTCCACTTAAGCAAACCCATCTGAAAGGTCCATATCCATAGTCAAACAATTGTGGTCCCATTATGTCCTCTACATAGGATGGCCATATGAATCCGTCTTTTTCGTCTACCCCATTCTTTGAAATTTCCTTAACTCCTGCATCATATATGGCTTTCATAAATGAGTTTCCATAATCAAAAAAGTAAACGCCTCTTGATGTTAGAGTTTTTATAAGGTCAAAGTGATGTCTTAGTGTCTTATTTACAAGCTCTACAAACTTTTCTGGTTCTTCTGCCAAAAGTCTTGTTCTTTCATTAAAGCTTATGCCTTCTGGACAATACCCCCCTTGATATGCATTATGACATGAAGTTTGGTCTGAAAGTAAATCTATATGGATATTATTGTCTACTGCATATTGAAGAACATCTACTATATTTCCGTGATAAGCAATTGACATAGGCTCCTTCTTTTCAAGATATTCCTTTGCAATTTCAAATACCTCTTTTACATCTGAAGACCACTTTCTTATCCATCCTTGTTCAAGTCTTGTATCTATTCTAGACTTGTCTACTTCTGCTATTATTCCTACTCCATTAGCTATTTCGCAAGCTTTTCCTTGAGCTCCGCTCATTCCGCCAAGGCCTGATGTGACAAATAGTCTTCCCTTTAAATCTTCGTCATTAGGTATGCCAAGTTTCAATCTTCCTGCATTTAAAATTGTATTGAAAGTTCCATGAACTATACCTTGAGGCCCTATATACATCCAGCCTCCAGCTGTCATCTGTCCATAGTTTGCAACTCCCATTTCCTCAGCTATTTCCCAATCTTTTATGTTGTCGAACATTCCTATCATAATAGCATTAGTTATTATTACTCTTGGAGCTTCTGGCTTTGATTTAAATAATCCTAGTGGATGTCCTGATTCAAGGACTAAAGTTTGGTCATTAGTCATGACCTCTAAATACTTCTTTATAAGTCTATATTGCATCCAGTTTTGACACACGCTGCCTGTCTCCCCATATGTAACAAGCTCATATGGATATAATGCAACTTCAAAATCAAGGTTGTTGTCTATCATAACTTGAAAGGCTTTTCCTTCTATGCAGTTTCCCTTGTATTCGTCAATTGGTTTTCCATAAATTCTTCCCTCTGGTCTAAATCTATAGCCATAAATCCTTCCTCTTGTAGTGAGCTCCTCTAAAAACTCTGGTATAAGCTCTTCATGATATTTTTGTGGTATATATCTTAAAGCATTCTTTAAAGCAATTTCCGTCTGTTCTTTTGTCAAATGAAAACCCCTGTCTGGAGCTCTTCTTATTCCCATTTGAAATTTAGGCATATTAGGTAAATAATCATCCAGTTTTACAGTCATAGCATCTGAAACATTAAAGTTATCTATCATAGAACTTCCCCCTTACCATTTATAATTTAAAGTTAAACTTTTATAATCATTAGCTTCATTATATATTTTCCTCGTCTTTAAAACGTCTATATTTTTTATGTTTTTCAATTTTGACGAAATACCTAGACATTTATATTTGTAGACGTTTTAAAAGCTACTATTTCACATATATTTCGAATTTTCTACAATTGAAAATATAATCTTATGTCTTTAAAATATATAAGGTATACGTATTTTATTAAGGGGGAAATTTACTTGAAGAAAAAATCACTTTACGCAGACATAGCCCTTCTAATGGTTGCCATAGTATGGGGTGCTGGTTTCGTGGCTTCAAAGGAAGCTTTGGAAGTAGCGAAGCCTTTATATATACTTGCAATTAGATTTTCATTATCTTTTATATTGATGTCCATAGTGCTTTTTAAACATTTAAGAAAGGTTACTAAAGAAGATTTAAAGGTTGGTCTTATAATCGGTACTATTTTATTTTTGGCCTTTGCAACTCAAACCATTGGCCTTCAATATACTCAAGCCTCAACTCAAGCGTTTTTAACAGGTACCAATGTAGTCATGGTTCCATTTTTATATTGGGCTCTTACAAAAAAGAAACCTGATATCTATGCAGTGTCTTCCGCTTTCCTTTCTCTAATAGGAATAGCTTTATTGACACTTCAAGGAGGTTTCAATCTGAATATTGGAGATATATTAACTCTTGCATGTGCATTTTTCTTTGCATGTCATATAGTTGTAGTAGGCTATTTTGCTCAAAAGAAAGATCCTATAATACTTACTATACTTCAATTTGGAGTTGCATCAGTATTTTCTATTGTTCTAGCTGTTTTCAATGAACCCTTTCCTACAAGCATCACATTTAGAGGCGGTTTCTCATTGATTTACTTAGGTCTTTTCAGTACCCTTATAGCATTTCTCTTGCAGACTATGGCTCAAAAGCATACATCTTCAAGCCATACCGCTATAATACTATGTACTGAGTCAGTGTTTGGCAGTTTATTGTCTGTTTTAATACTGAAAGAGACCTTTACACTAGCCATGATTATAGGTTCAGTATTAGTATTTACCGGAATAATAATAAGCGAAACAAAATTAAGTTTTTTAAAGAAAAGGAAGAGCCGCAATTAGCACAGCTCTTCCTTTATTATATCCGCAAAGGCTTTAAGGACTCTTGCAGTAAATCCCCATATTACATAATTCTCATACTTATAAAAATATTGTGGCATGGTTCCTTGTGAAAACTTATAGTCCTTTCCTCCATTTATAAGGTCAAATGGGAAGTCATCATAATTTCTAGGTCCTATATTCATCTTATATTCATAAGGCTCTTCATTTACTAAAAATTCTATTGGAAGCTTTATTAATTCTCCTACCTCATCTTTGCTAGGATCACTAGGAAAATTATCTATAGTACTTACAAATGGATACAAAATAGATCCATATGGAGTTATGAAATAATCCATCTCACCAACATAATTTATCTCTTCCCTTTTCAAATTGAGTTCCTCCATAGTTTCTCTTAATGCTGCTTCTTTAGGTGTCTCCCCCTCTTCAAGCTTTCCACCTGGAAGGCATATATCACCAGGCTGACTTCTTAATGATAATGCTCTCTTTTCCAAAATCAAATAGCTTTCTCCTTGATTTTCATAAATCAGTATCATTATTCCATAAGTCTTGTATTTTCCTATTTTATTTCCCATTTTCCCATTGAAAATTTTCATTATTTTTTCTTTATTCATAATCAGTCTCCTGTGCTAAAATCTTGTTATTGTTATTTAATAATGATATACTTATTTATATTAAATTAACAACATAAATGTACAAAAATTTTATATTAAATGGAGAGATGAACTTTGAAGAAACGATTTATAACATCAATTGCCGTAACATTAGCTTTAACTATTCTATCACCACTTGGTACCGTTGCCAAGGCAGAAACTAATACTCCTAATATAATTGCTAAATCTGCTATAACAATGGACATGGAGACTGGTGAAATCATATATTCAAAAGACGCTGACAGTAAAAGATACCCAGCTAGTATATCAAAACTTATGACTGGACTTTTGCTTGCTGAAAATAAAGATAAAAGTGATACTATAGTCTACTCAGAAGATGCTAAAAAGCAACCTGAGTATTCTTTCAATCTTAACATAAAACCTAGAAATGTTGGAGATTCCATGACAGCTTCTGACTCTATGAAGGCCCTTCTTTTATACTCAGCTAATGATGAGGCTTATGCTATAGCTGATACTATAGCTGGAAGTGCTTCTGGTTTTGCAAATATGATGAATGAGAAAGCTAAAGCTTTAGGAATGAAAAACACAAATTATGTGACTCCAAATGGGCTTCATGACGATAATCATTACACTACAGCTTATGATTTAGCTCTTCTTGGAAAAGCTGTTTATGACAATCCATGGACTAGAGAAACTATGGCTTTAAAGAAAGATACAGTTCAAACTTCTAACGGTACTATAGCTATAATAGAAAATAGAAATAAAAATCTTGGAATAGATGGATGCATAGGTGGAAAGACAGGATACACTTCTCCTGCTGGAAGATGTCTTTTAGCTTTATATGAAAGAGACGGACGTACTCTTGTAGGTGTTGTATTAAAATCTGCTTATGATGCTCAAGACACAGCAGCATTTAATGATATGAAATCAATTATCGACTGGAGCTATGCTGCAGAGAAGACTACTTTTTATAAGAGCGGTTCTACTTTAGAAACTATTTCTCTTCCTTACAAGACTTTCAGATTCTTTGGAAAAGAAAAGACTATAGATGTGCCTCTAGTTTTAAATAATGACATAGCGTACTATGATAATGATATAAACGCTAAAGAAACTGAATTAGTATTTAACACAGAAGAAATTAATCCTTGGAAACTTAACGGAAAAGATAAAGTTGCATCAGTTACTGTAAAGGAAAGAAACAGCTCTAAAACTTATGACTTATATAGCACTGTAAAGTCTAGTGATCTTTTAAAGGCAAACATGATGAGTTATATACTATTAGCTGCTGGCGTAATAGCTTTATTAGTTCTTATTATTTTCATAGTTTCAAGAATCAATAAAAGATCTAGAAAAAGACATAGTAGAAGATATCGCTAATATATTTTAAAGGATGACTAAAAATGAGTAAACGTAATTTTAAAGGCAGTGTAATGCTGAATCCTGCTCCTGTAGTGCTTATAACATCTCAAAACAAAGAGGGAAAAGTTAATGTATTTACCGTAGCTTGGGTGAGCACTGTATGTACAAAAGATCCAATAATAGCTGTAGGTATAAGACCTGAAAGACTTTCTTACGACTATATAAAAGAAAGTGAAGAATGCGTAATAAACCTTCCTCCAAAATCTATGGTGAAGATTGTGGACTATTGTGGTGTCAGATCTGGAAGAACGGAAGACAAGATAGAGCACTTTAATCTAAAGCTAAATGAAGGTGTTAGTATATCAACTCCATCTTTAGATGATAGTCCTATAGCCTTAGAATGCAAACTAAAATCTATAACACCACTTGGAACTCACGATTTATTCTTATTGCAGGTTACCAATGTGAAAGTAGATGAAGCTTTGATAGATGAAAAAGGCAAGATTCATTTTAATAAGGCAAACCTTATCTGCTACAGCCATGGAGAATATTTTGAGGTTAATTCCTCGCCTCTAGGTTCCTTTGGCTATTCAGTAAAAAAACCTTCTGCAAAGAAGAAAACTTCAAAGAAAACATCAATTAAAAAATAATGAGGGACATATGTCCCTCTATTTATTTGCATCTTTAAACTTTTCTCTAAGCTGAGACATAGTTATAACTTCTATGTTTTCTTCTTTTAATCGAGACAGCTTATTCTTTATTCCTCTCACTGTAATGTCTCCCCCTTGAGCTCCGACGTGACCTATTACAATTGAATATCCCTTTTTCTTTGAAACCTTTATGGCTTCCTCCATGGACTTTTCTACATTAGCTTCAGTACTTACATGATCTAAAAATACATCCCTTGAATAAAGTTCTATGCCCTTTTCAGAGGCTACCTTATCTGCCACAGAGTTTTGTGTTGTTTTGCTATCTAAAAAGAACATTTCTTTATCTTTAAGACATTGAAAAACTACTCCTACTATCTTTTCATTTTGCATTATCCTTGACCCCATATGATTATTCATTCCCTTAGCATTAGCTAAGATAGTCATAGCATTTTCAGTTCTCTTTTTTACTTCTTCATCTGATAAATTCGCCGTAATAGGAGTCTTTCCAAGCCAGCTTGCCCTTCCCACCTCTGGTTCCATTGGCATATGTATTATTATTTCTTTTCCATTTTCCTCTGCCATCTTTGCATCCTTAACTGCCGTTTCACCAAAAGGCATTATAGCCGTCGTAATTGGAATATCAAGCTCCAGCATATCCTTTGTGCCTTTTCCACCTTCTCCAAAATCATCAATGACTATGACCATGTAAGTTCTTTCATTGTCTACTGATGTAAAGATAGCCTTTCCCCCCATCATAATTAATAATGCTGCAATTATAGCACCTATCACTATAAGAATATTTCTCATTACCTTCTTTCTTATCACTACTATCATTTTCATAAAACCATCCACCCCTTTAAATTTATTATATTAAATGGAATCCTATAAAATTACTGTATCTATATATTAGATTATGAAAGATTCTTTTTCTTATAGAAATCTCTTTTGCGCAAAGCAATACATGAAACTTTTCATTGCCGATATAATCAGCCGTTTTGGAGATTCCATCGATTCTCTTGCTTTTAGTTGGATGGTATACGAAATCACAGGTTCTCCTTCTTGGCTTGCTGTAATATTTGGAGTAAACTTTATTCCCTCAATAATACTTCAGCCTTTTGCTGGTGCCTTAGTTGAAACCCTAAATAAAAAGAAAACTATGATTATCTGTGATTTAGCTAGAGGAATAGTAGTTTCATTTACAGCTTTCCTTTTGTTTTTAGGTCATTTAACACCATGGCTTATCTTAATATTCACTTTTATTAATTCAAGCTTGAAGCCTTTAGACTACCAACAGGCATCTCTATATTTCCTAAAATAATATCAAAAGAAAAATACACCTATGCCAAAAGCTTAAGCTCTTCAGCTTCTAGAATTTCAGAATTATTAGAACTAGCTTCTGTAGGAATAATAGTTGGTTTCATAGGAACTTCAGCTGCTCTCTTTATAGATGCTCTGACATTTTTCATTTCCGCAATAATTTTAAGCTTTTTATCTTT
>JALEZF010000053.1 GCA_022773025.1 Clostridium sp.
AATATGGAGCTAATGATGTCAAAGCCATAGCGGTGATATCAATATCAGCTTCAGTTCCATTGAATGAAAAGGCACCACTTGATTGCTGATTCTCAAGAATTTTTTGAATAATGCTATCTCTAGTATCCGCCGAATTCTCCGGAACTTCATATCTCATAGAATCTAAAGCAATCAGTCCCCATATATAGCCATTAATTCCTTGAGAACCTAGGGATTCTGTATTGCCCCTATTGTATGTTCCGTCAGCAATTAAATTGATATGCTTTCCAGCCTTATCTACACCTACATCTGTAGGATCTCCTCCAAGAGATAATATAGCTAGAGATATTCTGTGCCATTCCGTAGCCTTTTGGGCATCTAGTTTATCTTCTTCAGAATATTTCTGCTGAACAAAATTTTTTAGCATTGCTAAATATGAAAAATAATCATCCTCTTGACCCATTCTTCCAAGTCCTACTGCGTACCAGTCGACAGTTCCATTTCCCGCTTCTGAAATCACCTTTTTGCTAAATAAGTTTTTATTCTTTCCATTACTCTCAGACTTTTTCCAATTAACAATACCAGTCATTGTTTCTTCTAAATGAGATAATGTATAATCCTTATGCTTTGCAAAAGCATAAACAGGAAAGCTAGTCAAAATAAATATCGCCGTTAAAATAAGCACCGCTGTTTTATTTATCAATCTTTTCATAGATCTATTTATCACCATACCTTATCATAATTGTGTCCTGATCCACCAGTTGAACTAAAGCCTCCAATATCCTTTCCATAGGCTAATGTGAATCTTATACGAACCACATCACCATCTTTAAAAACAACATCAGAGAATCCATATCCAGGAAATGATCCATTTACTGAATACATCCATCCAGATCCTTGACAATAGTCAAATTCACCAATACTATCATCATAGCGCTGCTCTTTCCACTCTAGTCCATCTTTGTCAATAGCCTGCTTTAAATCCTCTGGTATAGCTACCCCAACCCCTATACCTGGTTTTATAAGTCTCGATAAATAAAATCCTGTATCAAGAGAACCTGTATTCTTGTATTGGAATCCTTTTTCCTCTAAAAATCGAGTAAGAAAATATGACCCTGTTTCTCCTTGACGGATTGGAACTTTAACTGGTGCTACAATATATCCCAGTCCCAGTACATTTGCATCTATGCTAACTGTAATCTCTCCAATTTTCTCTCCGTCTGATACAGTTTTGCAATTAATTTTATAGCTATAGTCAGCATATCTTCCAGCTGAATCTGTAATTCTGATATTTAAGTTATTGATTCCTCCTTTAAAATAAAGAAGGTAGCTTGTAAATTCAGATTGCCATGTATTTGGATATACCTGTCCATTTAGTTCAACGGTAATACCTTCACTATAAATTCTATTTCCTGTATAATCTTGTGGAAGCAAATCCAAAGTAAATTGACTGCCTGTTATGGTCATTCCATCGGTAACATTTATATGTTTTATTACAGGCTTAGTTTCTTCATCTGCAATTGGAACATATTTAACGTTATATGATTGGTTAATAGTAACTTTTTCACCATTCACTACATCAGTTGCTTTCAATCTAATAACATTTGTTCCAATCTTTAAAGGAACAGTGTATTGATTTTCTGCTACAGGTAGCATGGTTTTTCCATTACAAACTACAGTCAGCCTTCCCTTGTTTGAAGCATTAGTCATATATGCTTCAAAAGAAAATGTGTCGCTATTCACAATTTGATCTACTAAATCAGTATCAATCTTTAAATCTTTTGGTAAGTGGCACTGTATTATATAAGTGTCATTAGCTTTTTTTGTACCACTTTCCGCAGACAAGGAAAGTATATTTACACCTTCTTTTAACTGAGCTCTATATTTATTGTCCGAAGAAGATTTTAGCTCTACATCATTACACTTTACAGTGACTGGAACATCTTCTTTTTGTAGTGTCGCAAAAGCAGTAAAATCCAAAGTATCTTTTTCTACTGTTTTATTTTTCAAATCTGTTTGTATTACAATATTACCTAAATCCACATATACAACATAGTCTTGGTATACAGTGATTTTTTTCCCTTGTTTGTCTACGTAGGTAACTGCAACTTGAATTTGGTTTTTTCCCTCTTCAAGCAAGACATTTCCCTTAAATTGTGGTTGTTCGACTTTATTTACCTTAACGGTCTCTTCTTTCACCCTTAAATCTTCTTGTTTATGAGTGATTTTGAAAGAATAATCTCTAGAATAAATCACTTCTCCATTTTTGATGGTAGTAGTAAAGTATACAATGTCCGTTGTGCCCCCTGAAGGAGTTTGGACATCTCCAGGGTTGTTTGGATTTACCTTGTCACTCTCACCAACATTATCTGAAATATCATCTGTATCATTTTTCCCATCCTTCCCATCATTAGCTTCCAAGCTAGTATCATCACTTTTATCGTCTGTCACTTCTGCTTTATTAATATCTGCGTTTCCTAAATTGGCAAGATATTCCCCATCCAATCCAATAGTCTCACCGCCATTAGGAAGCATCCTTGATGGACTTGATTCCTCAGTCAATGGATTTTTAGGCTGAACCTTTGCCTGAACTCCTGTGAATATCACAGCTCCAATAAGTAAAAGTGGTAAAACTGAAATAGTCAAAAAACGTATTAATTTATTTTTAGTTTTTTTCATAAATCTCACCTTATATAATTAATAAGACGGCGAAGGCTATTATCAAAATCAAATAGCCTTCACCTCATTTAAATTAAAAATTCTTTTTTTATTTTATGCTATTCTCTTTGAAACGTCTCATTGCTAAAATACCAGCTGCTGACAAAACACCAATGATGATAAAATTAATTAAATTATTTTCATCTCCTGCCTTAGGTACATCTTGAGTGTTTTTATCCTCTGAAGGCTTCTCAGGATCTGAAGGTTTTTGACTATTAGCAGCCTCTTCCTTTAATGTTTTTAATGACTCCTCTGCTTTAGTCAATACATCATAGTTTCCTACTCCAACCTTTGATTCTTCTGGAAGCAAGTCATATGCTTTACGTGCCATATCAATTGCTTCTTCACTATCAAGAGTTACTGTTCCGATATTTCCAATCAATGTTTTAACATTCTCTATTTCATCAATTATAGATTGAAGCTCTTTTTCTTCATCTAATAACATCTTATAATTTGTTATTTTAGATTTTTGTTTTGGAGTGAGAGCATCATAAGCTGATCTAGCGTTTCTTATAGCATCAGCTTTAGAATAAGAAACCTCTTTATTCGCTTCAATTTTTGCTGCTACATCACTTATAAGAGCATATTCGGCTTCAGCTTCAGTTAAAATATTATAGTTAGAAACATGTTCCTTTAAAGAATCATCTAAAGCATCATAGCTCTTTCTAGCTATCTCAATTGACTTACCACTATCTAGAGTAACTTCTCCAATTTCATTAATTAAATTTTGGACATGATTAATTGTATTTTGATCCCCTGATGCTAACACAACTATATTTATATAAGCCTCAGGTTTTACAACTTCAACATTTGTCTTATTTCCATTTACCCCATCAAACTCATCACCATACTTAACGTGATTATAAGAAACAGTAATGTCAGTGTCTGATGTTGTCAATGGATCCTTAGAGAATGAAACATATTTTGTTATATCTCTTTGTAATCCATTCTTAAGATAAGCTATAACTTTCATGCCAGTAGAATCAAATGTTTCTCCTTCAACATAAGTAGTTTTTTGTGGTTTTTCAGTAATTGATATATGATCTATTTTGCTACCCAAAGCCATCATACGTGCAGAGTCATTCTTAAAGTACAATGTACCTTCCTCGTCTACAATTGGACTGCAAATTGCATACTCAGCTTCTGGACCAGATGGAGTGAATAATACAGGTCCACATCCTTCTAATGTTACAAGCTGACCTTTATTATTAATATACTTTTCAGTTACTCCATCAACTGTTGAAGTTACTCCAGGCTTATCCTTTATTACACGTACTTGTCCAGGTGTGTAATTGTCTATAAAATAAACGTAAGCATATCCTTCTGAATCCTCATAGGCAGTAGATAATAATCCACTAGTTTGAGGGTATCCCTTTGTTGGAACTTTATATGCAATTTCCCACTTAGTTAAATCAAGTACGGTAATATTATGTCCAGTATATTGTCCAAACTGAGAAGTTCCTGAAACTCCTATATATGCACGTCCATTATGAACAACTGGAGTAGATGTACTCATTGGAGGTGTCTCTGGATCATTGGCCCCATTATCAAGTAAAATTTCTTTAAGGTCATATCCTTGAACACCTGATACATCCTTTTTAAAAGTTCCATCTTTATTTACTGCAATGCTATAGAAGCTTCCACCTTTACTAGCAAAATAATAACGATTTGTCACTTTATCATAGGAAACAGAGGATCTTATATCACCATTTAAATTTTCAATTTTATCGATTACCTCTCCTGTCTTTGGATTTAAAGAAAGAAGATTTGAAGTATCTGATAAATATCCACCGTTTCCATCATCTGTACCCACAAGTAAAAAGTCATCACATACATAGGCTCCAGACCAATAGAAACCTCCACGTTGTGTGTGTTTCCAAGTAGCTGTTTTTTCTTCTAATTTATTATTAATGTCTTCATCTGTAACAGAAAGACATACATAGTTTGCATTTTTAGTCTCACTATTCCAGAATCCAGTATAAATATATCCATCATTATATATAATTGGGCTGTTAGGTTGTCCCCTTAATGCATCTTTATAAACCCATACTGATTCTAAAGTATCAGCATTGAAAGCTTGGACAGTACCATTAGCTAATCCTATAAAAATAAGTCCTTCGGCATATGTTGGTGGAATGATATTAAAGTTTGATTTTCCTACCATTTCTTCACGCTGAGCAACAATCTCTCCTGTGAATTTATTCATCTTGTAAATAGATTTTCCTGAGCAGAAAATCAAATAGTCATCTACAATAATAGGCGAACCAATTGCATTTCCTCCAAACCCTTCTCCAACTTTAGTTGACCAATACAAATTAGCTTCATTGGCATTTTTGGGAGTTTTTACATTTACAACAGCATTATTATTTTGATTACCTCTAAAGTTAGGCCATTGAGATGGAATATCAGTTTTAATAGTCTCATTATTAGCTGCTTTTTCTAATGTTACATTAGGTGTTTGTTCACCAGCAACAAAACTTCCAACTTGGCATACATATCCATATTTTGTGATGATGTAATTATACTTAGATCCTTTTCTTAAAAGATAGTTACCATTTTCAAGAGGTAAAATACGATTTCCATCGATATCAGTTAAAAATATTATTGCATCTTCTGGGTTTGTAGCAATTTTCACCTCAACTTCTAGTTCGCTATCACTTGGAAGTACTGATACCTCACACTCTGCTGTATGTCCTCCATCTAATGTTGTAACCTTAATTGTAGCCTTTCCCTCAGCATTAGCTGTCACAAGACCATTTTCATCAACTGATGCAATGCTGCTATCAGAAGATTCCCAAGTCACCTTCTTGTTTGCAGCATTATTAGGAGCTACCTTAGCTTCTAATTGAAGCTGCTCACCATTTTTTATTTCCGCATCATTTTTATTTAGAGACACTCCTGTAGCTCCAACAGCTCCCGAACCGTTTTCAAACTTAAATGTAAAAGCATTTACAAATTTAAAACTGCTGTCTTCCATTATGAAAGTGTCAGTATTTCCATCTCCTGTTTTATCAATCTTTACTCTAAGCTTAAATGACCCATCCTTTAACTTTTCAAGTGTATATTCTCCTTCTTCTTGAGTAGGATATTCATTTAAAGTCTGATCATACCAAGCACAGTATTCTGAAATATCAGATCCAGCAGGATAATAAATATCAACATACTCTGTTCCTGCAGGTACTTCAGCAGTGAATAAAGGTATTGTTGTGCTTTTTCCATCATTCCAAGGATCTACTGAAATTTCACTCTTCTCGATATTTTTTATTTCTGTTGTTCCATCTACTAATGTCACTTTAGTGAATGGCAATTTAACTTCAGGTTTACTTAAAAGATTTTGTAGATCTGAATAAGCTTTATCTACAACTTCTTGTGTGGCATCTAGCTGTTCTGCAACTGTAATAGCCTTTTCATAAGCCTGTTTCACGCCATCTTTTGCTAAAATTTGTTCCTTATCCTCAGCTGAATTGATTTTAGCAATTGCTGTCATCAACTTATCTTTATTTGCTACAGAATAATAATCTGTATTCTCTCCACCCATGGCATATCCGCCGCCGATATCAGCTCCATACCCATAAAGTGTGAATTGAACACGTACTACGTCTCCATCACTAAGATAAGAATCTGAAAAACCTACATTAGGAAATACAGAGTTAATTGCATACATCCATCCGGACATATATGTGAAATCAAATTCACCTAATCCATATATTCCATTATCTCCATTTGGATAACTTGGTTCATATAAAGGCAGAGCATCATTCTCTTCTAAAATTGAAGCCAGTTTTTCAGGAACTTGATTAGTTGGATCAAAAGGTATATTTAGCTTCTTACCTTTTTCAGGATCCTGGCATCCATTTGATAAAGATGTATTCCCATATGTTTTTGCTGCTCCTCCCTCTCCTAAGATTGCTAAATAAAAACCGCTTGCTATTGTACCTGTACAGCTATATGAGTATCCATGTTCAGTTAAAATCCTGTCCAGCATTTGAGCAGCATTTTCACCTTCATAGATTGGCACTTGCATTGGAAGTTCAATAAACCCGCTTCCAAGTGTTAAAGCTTCTATTGTCCATGTGGAATATCCAATTAGATCTCCTTTTTGTGCCTTTTCATATATAATCTTATATGTTTTAGATGCGCCTCCCGCAGATACAACAACTACGTTTTCGCCTTCCTTTGTTAAATTAAGAGTATAGCTTGTCTTAACTTCATCGTCCCAATTAACTTTAACTGCGTCCCCATTAAGGGTAACCGACGAAGCTATCTTCTTATCATTTTCATCTCTAGCAATAACATCAAAAGTCTTTTTACTTCCTTTCAATGTCATGCCATCTATCAATGTAGTTTCAATTGTTACTTTTCCAATGGTTTCTGCTGATGCAGTTGCTGGAGGTGCAACCATTGAAAATAGCATCATAAACGCTACAAATATAGATAAAGCTTTTTTCTTGATTTCCCTCATTTTCTCTCTCCCTTCACCATTTTTTATATGAGCTATATTTTACGAGTTTAAAATTATCTTTATATTTATATTCATCTCTATAAAACTTGACTAAAATCATAGTCTTATAAAGTTACTTAGGACTCCTATGACAGATGCATAAATGCCCAAGTATTTTAATTATCTGTTAAATCTCTCTTTCTTTTTAAGTGAACATATTACAAAAGCACTTGCCATTAATAATACTGCATAAAATATTATATCTGCTTTATCTCCTGTATTAGGTACTTTTCCTGATTCTATTGAAGACTCAGGATTCTTGTCATTTGTCTCATCCTTCTTATCGGAATCTATTTCAGCTTTCTCCAATTCCTCTATTTTATTCAAGCGCTCCTGTAACTTTGAAAGAGCAGCATCCTTACCATCAAAGTCTTCAAGTTCTTTAAGTTCTGCATATAAATCACTTAGCATCTTTTTATCAGCTATTGATATAGAATCAGGTAGCTCTTCTATTTTTTTGAGAATCTCATCTCTTTTTGTATCCTCTTCAACTTGAAGTTTATCTACAACTGCCTTTGCACTAATAAGTTTATCCTTATTAGATAGCTTTTCTTTATCACTAACACTAAGTTTAGTATATCTTGCAAATGCTTCATAAATTAGAGCTTTATCTTTCAATGTAGGATTTTCTGGAATAGAGTCAATAGTCTTTGTTAAAGATTCCACTTCAGCAGAATTTGATAATTCAACCTTTATATTATAATTTGAAGTTTCTCCTGTTCTGCTAGTAAATGTGAAATTTATTACACTATTATCGTTCACAGTAATCTCTTTGTTTTCTTCTATATTGCATTTATCATATGGTCCTTTAGGAATATTTGTAAACTTAATACTGCTTGTAGCATAAGGAAGTGATATTGTGTAATCATGAGTATTTCTATCAAATGATATAGTATATTCTTTTTCATTGGACATTATATTAAATTTACTTTGATCAGTTTCAGCTCTATAGTCATATAGATTTCTCATATTATTTCTAAGTCTCCAATAGGATACAAGTGTATAAAGTGTCTGTTCTGTTGCCATACTATTTGATTTATCTGGCAACGCTGATGGGTTTTCAGGGTCATAAGTATATGAATGAAAGAATCCTCCATCAGCTGGATTTCTATATTTCATTATTCCATCTATCAAAGTATGTCCATTCTTGATAAATCTCTCATCTTTTTCAGGATCTATGCCTAAGGAACATAATGCAACAACAACCTGGTCTGTGCTCTCAACATTCTGAGTTCCCCAGCTGAAGAAATCTCCATCCTCAGATTGCTGTTTAGATAATACAGCTAAGGTTTCATCCACAACTTGTTTTACAGTTTTATTTTCTCCATTATATGCAGCATAGGTCTTATCATTATCATAGTAGTAAGGTGCTAAAGATTGTACTGCCATAGCTGATATATCAGGATCTGATACTGCTCCATACAATGCAAATCCACCATCTGGGCATTGTTTCGATAATATTTGTGATATTATATCATCCCTAGTATATGCTGATCCATCAGGTATCTCATAGTTTTTAGCATCAACAGATATTAGGCCCCATATCAAACCATTTATTCCTTGTTTTCCAAGAATAGGCCTGCCATTTCGATCAACTCTATCATATGTTCCATCTTTAATTAAATTTATAGGACTACCATCAGGATCCTGCCCTATATTTGTAGGATCTCCTCCCATCGCTAGTACTGCAAGCGAAATTCTATGCCACTCAGTAGCTTTTGCAGCATGTAACTTGTTTTTGCTCTTATATCTTTCTGTAACATTTGCAGTTATAGCCTTGATATATGCATCATAATCATCCGCATATCCATAACGCCCTATTCCTATTGGAAACCAGTCTCCAGGAGTAGTTCCAACCATAGTTAAAAATTCAGGATTGATAAGCTTTTCATTTCCATGTTTAGCCCATGTTATAATGTCCTCGATTGTGTTCTTAAGTGTAGTATCACTTATAGAATTTACAGATGCTGTTTTTGGTGAAGTCCTCTCCGCAGCAAATACTGAAATCCCATTAGTAACTACCATGGTAGCAGCTAAAACTGTTGCCAAAAATCTCTTCACCCACAATTTTCTTTTCATTTTCTTTCCCCTTTATAAAAAATTTTCACATGTAATATATTAATATAACTTTAATGTTATACTTACATGGCATATTCACTTGTAGTCCAATAAAAATAAAAAGGACTATCTTTCGACAGTCCCCAATAATATGTATCACAAAAATCAGCCACTATGGAAAAGTCCATAATGGCAGAAAATACTATTTAGCACAAGTATAATACATATACTTATTCAGACCACCTCTTCTGCCGAAAGGTTAAATATTGTCTGCAATTACAGCAGATATTCTGACTCAGCTTCAACCTACTCACCCGCCTTCCCAGAGAAATCTCTCCAGTGACATTATTGGGTTTTTGTCCACCATACAGCAGCGTGACTGTTACGGATTCTCACCGTATTCCCATTTAAGTATGCTATTACGCATGCACTGCAATTGTAAAATATTCAATTTTAATTAAATATTAACACATATAAATATTGTAAGTCAATATAAAATATAGAATTATATCCTTATATAGTAAATACAATCTTAATTATATAATTAACACAAGCTACATACCACTATCTATATATGACATTTAAGTTAAATATATGCTTTATTTTTTTCTTTTATAAGGTTATATTAGCAATAAAAAAGAGAAACCTTTTATGGGGGAGGTTTCTCTTTTACAATAGTATGGGGTATGCATGGATTAAAACCACATTCCCTTTTCCTGCATTCTTTTAAAATGCAAGCATATGTATTTTAATAATCTATATATTTAAACATTATTAAAATCTTTTAAAAAAAACCATATTATTTTCATTGGTGTTTACTGCGACTGCCAATCCAATAAACTGTAGACTTAAATAATGTTAGGAGTACATTATGGAAAATAATATGGTTATTAGCAAATTCATTGGTGGTAATACAATGGTAGCTACATTCAAGAAATGGATTTGCGCGACTTTGTATAAAATAAGTAATATAAAAAGGGAGCCATAACTCTTCGGCTCCCTACAAAATCTCACACATATTATTTCTAATAATATAAAGACCATTTCCCACCGAAATTTCTTTTTAAAGCATAGGGCAGGTCTCCTGACTCAAAATCATCCTACTCGCTTAAGTCTTCCCGAGACACCTCAGTGACTAAATTCTAAGCTTTCGTCCTTTTTACAGTAGCGGGGGCTGTTATGGGTTTTAACCATATTCCCTTTTAATACATTGTTTTAAAATGTAACCATAAGCTTGTCATATTCACTTTTCATACTTATATTATCATAACAAATATATAATTGCAACACATTTTCAAAAATTATAAATAATATTTTTGTTTTTTGTTAATGATACTAAGGTACTAATATTATTTCGTAGGTGATAAAATGCAGAAATATCTCTCTAAAATAATCATTTTCTTTGTTGCTATGATGCTGGCCCTTTCATCACCAGTCTATGCCGAAGAAATTACACCATCAAAATATAAAATATTAATCGACACAAATGAATTTACCTTATACGTAATAGATTCTAAAACTTCTGAGGTAGTAAAAAGATACCCTGTGGCTCTTGGAAAAAAAGAAACCCCATCACCTATTGGCTGCTGGAAAGTATCAAGCAAAGCTCTTAAAAACCATGTTTTTGGCGGCTATTGGCTTGGACTTAATGTTCCTTGGGATACCTTTGGTATTCACGGTACAAATCGTCCTGATTCTATAGGAAGCCTTTCCTCTAATGGCTGTATTCGTATGTACAATTACAATATAGAAGAGCTGTTTTCAATGATTGATTATGATACTCCTGTTGTTGTTTATAGCGGACCCAGCTGGATTTTTTCTTCCTATGCTAGGAATATAAAACCTAATGATAAGGGTGCTGATGTCTACGAAGTGCAAAGAATACTAAACGCTTTAGGTTATTATAATGGACCATTAAATGGCATATATGATTATCCTCTCATGAAATCAGTGCAGCGTTACAAAATGGATTATGGATTTGATGAAGAAAACTACATATTAGATATGAAATTTCTAAACTCCATAGGCATTTACAAATTTGAATAAATGTCATCATTAAAAAATCCCTTGTCATATTCTTATAAGCAAGGGATCCTCTAATATCTATAAATATATTTTTTGAAATATTAATTTTTAAGATTATTACTGCCATTTATCATGGACATGATTTCTTTTATATCTAAAATCACATCTTTATAGCTTAATATCACATTTATCTTCATATAATTTTTATCTAAATCCAAATCCTCTATTATTCCATAGAGATATTTTCCGCTATCCAAAAGCTGTTTCAATATATGATTGTCCTGCTTAGGGACATATCCTATAACATATCCCTTTTCCGTTGCAACTAAAATTGCATTCTTATCATAGGGATTATTTTTTTCTCTTTTTAGAAGAACTATATCATTTTCTTCTACCTCTCCCTCTATAATATCCATATTTCTGTAATACATACCTGCAACATTTGTAGTCATCAATGAAATATCCTTTATATGTGGAGTTATAAGCTGGCTTTTTACATTTATAATCTCCTCTTTCTTTTCCCCTACTTTATCCTTGTCACTATATATGAGCTTTGTAATTTTTTCTCGTATTTCTATATTTGGTTCTGTATGAGCAAGGGCTTTTAATAATTCCTGTATGTCTCTATTTTTAACTAAATTTCTCTTTTTTAAATACCTTAAACTTAGTTTTCTACACTCATTAAACCTTGCAGATAGTGATGCAAGATATAGCTCATCATCTTCTATATCATATTCCATTAGGAATTTTAATAGAAACATAAGACATATGTCTCCATCATTTTTAGGTGTTAAATTCTCCTCTTTTAAGTTCTCTGAACCACAGTTTATCTCATCAAATGGAAGAGTGGCTTTTGCAAATTTGAGAAGCTTTATCATATCTTTTTTGTCTCCATTATCTCCTATATGGTAATATACCGCCATATTCAATGGATTTTTTTTCAAAAAAGCTTCAAGATCATCAAACTCTATAGTTTCATCTATGAGATCTCCAATGTTATAATAGAAATCCACATCATAAAGTCCCTGCTTAAGTCCCTGTCTGAATATTGGCTTCCACTTTTTAGATACTATAACTTCTCCAATCTTGTCTACCATCTTCTCTTTTATGGACTTCGGAATCATATCAACATCCTCTGCCTCTGCATATAGAGCATACCCCAAATAATCTATAGCCATCATATCATCTATGGTATTGCCCATTTCATCTATTTGATCTAAATAAAACATAACAACCTGAGGGCTGTCTTCTAAGGTATAGATAGCCTTTTCTTCTAATTTTAAAATATTAACTATGACTTTAGAAATTTTATGAAAATATTTTTCGTTTATTATAAAAGGGTCTAAATACCAGCTTAAATTAACTTTCTTGCTTAAAATACTGGCACTGATTCCTTCTAATCCTTCATTCTCCATTCCTAATATTAAAATTTTATCCTTCATTTCATCATTAAATGGATATATACTTTGAAGGCATATAAGTCTTCCATAACCATAGGTTCTCTTAAATAAATCAAAGATAAACGCATTTTCATCTCTACTATTCTTCACTGCATAAACAACAAAAAATGTATATTCACTTAATATGCCCAGTACCCTTCCATAAGCTTTAGCCTTATCCTTGTCAGTGACACCGAGAAGTGTGATTCCAAGCTTTATTAAAGATTCTTCATTAGATTTTGTAACAAATTTTTCTGCTATACTGCTTAAGGTAAGTCTATCTATAAATCCATCATTTACATAAGCACTTATCATCTCACAAAATGTAAAGTAATACAGGATTAGATTATTTTCATCTAAAAAATCAATGAGTTTCTCATAATCGGAATGCTCTAAATAATTTTCTATATTCTCAATGAGCTCCCTTGAAAGACTGTACTTTCTTTCTATGGGCAGTTCTTCTCCCATTAAGAATTGCTCAACGTCAAATTTACCGCTGATTTTAAAATCTTGATTTTCATAGATATCATCATGATTTTTAGACACAAAATCATATGCTACTTCATATATAGATTTATAATTTAACTCCTCTTCCATAAGAACTCACCCCTAACCCCTTATCTTTTTATATTTTTATCTTTTAATTTAGTTCTTTTAATGATTCTTTTAATCTCTCAAGTGCTTTCTCTAAGACCTCCCTTGAGCAAGCAAAATTCAATCTTACAAAACCATCACCATTATTTCCAAAACTATATCCTTGGCTTAAGATAACCTTAGATTCTTTATTCAAAAACTCTTCTAATTCTTTGCCATTGAGCCCAAAGTCTCTCAAATCAATCCACGCTAAAAATGTAGCTTCTGATTCTATAACTTTAGCTTTAGGTATGTTCCTTTTCACATAATCCTTTAGATAATCATAGTTCCCTTTCAGATAATCTAAAAGTTCGGAAAGCCAGACATCTCCTTTTTCATAAGCTGCCTTTATAGCTATAGCTCCAAGGATATTAGGATCTCCGCCATGCTCATGTTCAAGAACTAATTCATATCTTTCTCTTAAAGATTTGTTTGGAATAATGACGTTTGATATCTGAAGCCCACAAAGATTGAAAGTCTTATGACATGATATACAGGTTATAGTATTGTCAGCCACCTCTTTACCTAAAGATATCAAGAAGTTATGTTTATAATCGTTGTGAACTAGCTCACAGTGGGCATCATCCGATATTATAAGTATATTATTCTCTATCAACATTTTGCTTAATTCTTGTAATTCTTTTTTACTCCATGCTCTTCCAACTGGATTATGAGGATTGCAAAGTATCATCATCTTTATGTCTTTGTTTTCCTTTATGACAGTTTTTAGATTATCTAAATCCATATAATATTTGCCATCTTGAAGCTTTAATGGATTTTCTATTACAGTTCTATTAGTATGCTTAATCATATTTGCAAACTGATGATATACAGGAGGCTGAATTAAAATTTTATCTCCTTCGTCAGTATATGTCCTTATGGCTCTAAGTATTATGTCTATTATAGTACTTCCAAAACTTAACCATTCACGGTTTAGTTCAAGACCATGTCTTCTTTTATACCAAGCTATAAGGGCTTTATAGATATCTTCATAATCTCCACCATATCCTAAGGCTCCATGCTCTATGTAATCTATTAGGGCTTCCCTAACACACTGTGGAGATTCAAAGTCCATATCTGCAACCCATAAAGGAATAGCCTCATCATTGTCTACACCGTATTTTTCTAATACCATATCATGCTTTCTGCTGTGAGTATGTCTCCTATCTACAACTTGGTCAAAATCGTACATTTTAATACCCCTTTTCTTAATATAATCTTTTTATCTGATGAAGTTAAAACTATACCAGAAATCAATAATTCAATTTAGTTATTCAGAGATGCAATGCATATAGCTGTCAGATTCGCTTCCTTTTACAACAAAGCCAGCGCCCTTAGAGCAGAACACTGAGGCTGAAGTATACTCCCCATCCCCATCTTTGTTATAGTCCTTTTCTTTAATTATTTCCTCCTCATCATGGCAATAATCATATCCATCAAAAACAAAACTTATTGTTCCACGACCTTTTGTAAAAGATATTAATTCCAAGGAATAATTCATAAAAGTCTTTACAGGACCTCTCCCTTTTATTATAACCTTTTCTCCAAAAACATTTGGTGCATCAAAGGTCCCACTTAATTTTTGTATATCTGATAGTACTCTTCCCATATTGTCTACATTAACTTGTATTTTAAATTTATAAAATGGTTCAAGAAGGACACTATCTGCCTTTTCTAGGCCCTGTCTTAGCGCTCTATAAGTGGCTTCTCTAAAGTCTCCGCCCTCTGTATGCTTTATATGAGATCTTCCACTTATCAAAGTGATTTTCATGTCCGTTATTGGCACTCCTATAAGCACTCCATTATGTTCTCTTTCAAAAATATGGGCTTTAACTAAACTTTGAAAGTTTACCGCCAAAGTATCTACAGGACATTCACTATAAAAGGTTATACCGCTGCCTCTTTTTCCAGGTTCAAGTCTTAAATGCACCTCTGCATAATGCCTTAAAGGTTCAAAGTGTCCTCTTCCTATGGCATTTTTTCTTATGGTTTCTTTATAGAGTATCTGGCAAGGTCCAAACTCTACCTCTAAATTAAATCTTTCTTTCACTACTTCCCTTAATATTTCAAGCTGTATTGTACCCATTACATGGATGTGGATCTCCTTAAGCTTTTCATGCCAAAGAATTTTTAAGGAAGCTTCCTCCTCTTCTAAGATTTTAAAGCATCTCAAAACATCTTTTGGATTCAATTCTTCTTTAAAAATAACTTTAGAGCTTAAAGTTGGAATCATATCATATTCTATGTTCTCTTCCCTGTATCCTACCCCTTGTCCTGGAACTGCCTTTGTAATTCCAATTAATCCAAAGACTTCGCCAGCTCTTCCCTCATTTTTCTTTTCAAACTTTTCTCCATTGTAGTATCTTATATCATTTATTTTTTCAGCTAATTCTTCTCCATTAAAGTCATATGTAACTATATCTTTAGTTTTAATAGTTCCTCTTAAAGCCTTTACATAAGTTATTCTATTTCCATTAATGTCGTATTTAACTTTATATACCTTTCCTTGAAATGCGCCATCATCATTATATTCTGTGGTGGTCAAATTGTGAAAGCTATCTATAAAGTTTTCTATGCCTAAATCTTGAAGTGCAGAACCCTTAAAGCAAGGAAAAATATCAGAATTCCTTATCATCTTTTTTAATTCTTCCACCCAAAGCTTTTTGTCATAACTACCTTCTAGATACATTTCTAAAAGCTTATTGCTATTTTCCGCTATAAGTTCTATAAGATTATCCTCCATATCCTCCCTAAATATATGATTTTCAATTAGATATGCACAATTTGAAAGATTTCTTTTTATATCTTCCACAACTGCTGCACAGTCAGCTCCCTCCCTATCAATCTTATTTATAAATATAAATGTAGGTATTCTGTGCTTTCTTAATAATCTCCATATGGTTTCTGTATGAGACTGTACCCCCTCAACTGCACTTATAACCACTATTGCATAGTCCATTATGCTTATAGCTCTTTCCATTTCGGGAGAAAAATCTATATGTCCAGGGGTATCCACAAGGTAGTAGGTTGAATCTTTGTAATTAAACCTTCCTTGGGATGAAAATATTGTTATTCCCCTATCTTTCTCTATATGATGACTATCTAAAAAGGCATCTTTATAATCAACTCTACCTCTTTTTCTTATTGAATTTGTGTGATACAAAATCTGCTCTGCTAATGTTGTCTTTCCGGCATCTACATGAGCCAGTATTCCTATGGTTTTATTCAAGGTCTCACATCCTATACGTTATTGATTCTTAAACTTATTATATCAAAAATCACTTGGATATTCTTGAAATCTGCCTTTATACTTTTCTGAAATTCTGACACTTTTTTTTACAAAAGGGCATCTAGATACCTTTCAGAGATTATTGTATTAAAACAAGTCATATCCTAGATGAAAATATATTTAAAAAGGTACCTTGATGCAATTTTCAGCACCTCGGTACCTTAGATTTTATACTAATACTTTTTCTAAGAAAGAATATATATCCGCTTCCACATCTATAAGCTTTGAAATAGGTTTTCCCTGTCCATGTCCTGCATTTTTCTCTACCCTTAAAAGTATAGGATTTTCTCCACTTGATACTTCCTCTAGAGTTGCAACATATTTATAGGAGTGACAAGGTAGCACTCTGTCGTCACTGTCTCCTGTAGCAACTAATACTGGTGGATAGACAGTTCCACACCTTATATTGTGAAGAGGTGAATATTTGAATAAGAATTTAAAATCCTCTTTGTTATGCTCAGCGTCACCGTATTCAGGAATCCAGAACCTTCCTATAGTATATTTGTGATATCTAAGCATATCTAAAACTCCAACTTGGGTTATCACAGCTCCATAAAGATCTGGTCTTTGAACCATACATGCTCCAGTGAGAAGTCCACCGTTGCTTCGTCCTCTTATAGCTAAATATTTGTTATTTGTATATTTATTTTCTATAAGCCATTCTCCACAAGATATAAAATCATCAAAGCAATTTTGCTTTTTCTCAAGCATAGCGTCTTCATGCCATTGCTCTCCATATTCATTTCCACCTCTTATATTTGCAACTGCAAAGATCCCGCCTCTTTCCATCCACACAAGTTCAGGCACTCTGAATTCTGGTATCCTATTTAGGTTGAATCCTCCATAAGCATATAGAAGAGTTCTATTTCCACCATCTAGTTTTATACCTTTTCTATGGCTTATAAACATAGGGATTTCCGTGCCATCCTTAGAAGTCACAAAAACTTGAGTTGTTTCAAATTTAGAGAAATCTACATCTAAATGTGGTTCAAATACCTTAGTGCACTCCTTAGTTTCTAGATCAAATCTGTAGATAGTGTCTGGTAGAAGATAAGATGCAAATTTGAAGAATATCTCTTTACCTTTTTCTCCTTTAGACATTTCTGATATTGCTCCTAAGGAATTCATCTCATGGTTGTATAACTTTCCTGTAGATACATTGTACATAGCAAGCTCATGATGGGCATGATGCATAAATGCAAGTACTATGTATCCATCATTATAGATAGCAAAGGATATTGTATCTATATTGTCTTCTTCCACAAGTTCATTCCATTTTTCTTCTTTATAATCATTTAAATCTATCTCTATTATCCTTCTCTTTGGTGCACAATAATTCGTAAGGAAGTAAAACTTCGTTTCTTTATTCCCTAAAAGCTCCCAAGAACCCTCTTTCCCCTCAAAGGGATCAAAAATTTTTTCTCTTTTAAGGTCTTGAATTAGTAACAAATTGTTTGATGATGTACCCTGTTGTTTTTCTAGTATCATGTAATCTCCATCAGGTGTCAGAGATACATGATTTGAGTACTCGGACCTTTGTTTGCCATCTACTAAGATTATATCCTCATGTTGGGCTGTTCCAAGTTTGTGTATACACACCATATTATGATAAGATAATTCTTCATCGTCCATGTCCCCTTGCTCTGGATATCTTGAGTATATAAAGCTTTCACCATTTGTAAGCCATTCTATTCCTGTAAATCGACACCAGTTTAATTCTTCATCTATATGCCTTTTTTCTCTCATATCATAAATCTTTATTACTTGCCAATCACTACCCTTTTGAGATAATGAATAAGCTACTATATCCCTAACTGGATTTACAGAAACAGTGCCTATTGCAGCAGTGCCATCTTCTGAGTAAGAGTTAGGATCTATCAAAAGCTCTTTTTCTCCGTTAAGTTCCTTAGCCCTATAGTAACATGGCTGATTACTGCTTCCATCATTATAAAAGAAATAATAATATCCATTGAACTTTTTAGGTGATGAATAGCTGTCAAACCTCCAAAGTTCCTTCATCCTGTCCTTTATAATATCGTAATCATAATAACTTTCAACAAATTCTTTTGTCTTTTCATTATGCTCGTCCACAAACATTGTAGTATCTTCACTATGGATGTCCTCAAGCCATCTATATGGGTCGTAAACCTTCATACCATGATAATCATCTACTACTTTAACCTTTTTCATCATTAAAACCACCCCAATTTCCCCAATACTTTAATAATTTATGATTGTGAGATAAAATTACAACGACTTTCTCTCATCTAAATGTTCTATCCTATATCCTATTTCTTTATTGGCCCTTCTATATCCTTCTTTTATCATATCTTCTCTAGACATTTTATTTCCCAAAAGCTCATCTATGGTGAGTTCGTTTCTATTACTGAAATATTTGTCTAAAAGCATATCCTCAATGTCATCTTGGGATGCAATGGAGTAGTCATGTAATATATGCTTAACTTCAAATCCATATTCTATCAAAGCCCTTCCTACCAAAATACTTCTATGACATCTTATAGGTTCCTGCATAGCTCCTAAAAGAGCTATTCTATATCCCTTTGTACAACCATTCTTTAGTCTTTCTATTCCAGCTAAAAAATCCTCTTCCTTGCATACTTTTTCAAAATCTGAATATCCCTCTTTATTGTAAGACTCTTTATTTTCCCTCTTAGCAGCTAGTTCTTTTGCCATATAAATATATACAAAACCTGCACTTATCAAAGTATTTCTTATGGTTTCTTTATTGTACTGAACATTGTATTTTGAATAAGGTGTTCCTCTTATATCAACAACACAATTTATATCATATTTTTTTAGCATATCTATAAGTCTGTCCACTGAATAATTAGAATGTCCTACTGTGTATATCTCCATAATCTTCACCTCTATCTATCATAACTATATTTTTATTTTAATACATTTAATTTAATCATATACTTATTTTTTAATTTATTACGTAAAAAAATAGAGGAAAGCTGAATTTCACTTCTAGCTTTCCCCTATAACAATTCTTTTTAATAATCTATATGAGTTCCCCACATATCTTGATACTCATTTACAAACTCTTGAATATTTAAAATCTGCTCTTCATAAAGTCCATATCCTGCATAATTAGTTTTTGCCACTTTCATATTTATATTTTGTACAAGATTTGAATAATCAAAGGAAGTTGTAACTTTTCTTATCTCGCTTATAAGCTCATGATTTTCTCCTCTGTGGCTAGACACCACCAATATAAATTCTGGCTTTATATTTCTATTTATCACGATCTTCTTGTTCACTCCGTTTATAAGCCCAAGCTCTACCTTTTGATTAAATATAGTTTCTATATCTTTATATAAAGAAAATAAATTTTTCTTGTTTTGAATGAAAGAACTTAACTCCTCAGTATGCTTTTGAAAGATGGAATCTTCTATAGGCTTCTTATCCCCGTATTTCATCTCTATAAAGGCAATTGCTATTCTATCACCTTTTGTTCTACTTGATTCTGTTGCAAGCCATTTTATTCCTATGAGATTTATTTTGTTTTCTTCATGATTATTGTAATCCATAACAGCCATATAATAGTCAGTATCAAAGGCCTGAGAATCCCTATTATTCTCTCTCATTAAGTATTGACCATACTCCATTTCTAGATTTGGATTATCATGAAGGTAAAAATCTATATTTTGCTTCATCAAAGGTATATCTTTTGTCCACTCATCACAGTATTTCTTTACATTATCATGATTTTCAGATAAATCTATGATTTTATAGTCATCATACTCTGAAATTACCTTGCAAAGTTTTTGACCTCTATAGTAAAGTTCTATAAAATTCTGTCTTATTTCTAGACTCAGGGTATCATCCTTGTAAAGAAAATCTAAAAGTGATTTCAGTCTACCATCTTTTAAATCTGTCATAAATTTTTCATTTAATCCACATGTCATAATTTGAACCACCCCACCAAAATCTAAAATATTTATTCTGTCACTTTTTATTATAATTATCATATTTTATTATAGCATACTATTATTACTAATTTATGTCCCTATAAATTATTTATTTGTATTTCGGATAAATAATTTAACACTTACACCTATAAGCTCATATAATAAACCATACTAGTAACTATTTACCATTTAACTAACAAGAGGAGGTATAAAACATGAACAGGAAAAACTTAAAGAAACTCATAGGTGCAGTTTTAGTCTGTGCACTATCTTTTTCCATGGTAGCATGCAGCAATAATAGCAATACTGCAACTAAACCGGAAGAAAAACCACTTACTAAGGTTAGACTTAATGAGGTTGTACGTTCAGTATTCTATGCACCTATGTATGTAGCAATAAACAATGGATACTTTAAGGAAGAAGGCATAGACATAGATCTTGCAACTGGTCAAGGTGCAGATAAAACTATGCAGCAACTACTAAGTAACAATGCAGATATAGGATTTTCTGGTCCTGAACAAATAATATATATCTACAACCAAGGTAGAGAAGATTTGCCTGTAGTCTTTGCTCAATTAACTCAAAAGGATGGATCATTCTTAGTTGCAAAGGAGAAACCTACGAATTTCAAATGGGAAGACGTAACTGGAAAGAGCATAATTGGAGCAAGACCTGGTGGAGTACCAGAAATGTCCCTTGAACAAGCACTAAAAAATCACGGAATTGAAAAAGGAAAGAACGTTGAGATTGTGACAAATATATCATTTACAGCAACCTCTGGAGCATTTAAGAGTGGAGCTCAAGACTATGTAGCACTATTTGAACCAACAGCTAGTATGCTTGAAAAAGATAATGGCGGATATATAGCAGCATCTATAGGAAAAGAAGTTGGAAACCTTCCATATACCTGCTTCTACTCAACAAAATCTTATATGGAAAAGAATCCTGAAATAATTCAAGGCTTCACAAATGCAATATACAAAGGACAACAATGGGTAAAAGAACATTCTGACGAAGAAGTTGCTAAAGCTATAGAGAGCTTCTTCCCTGGAACTGATCATGACATTATAGTACGCGTTATGAAAAACTATAGAGATATCGAAGCAATAGCTACATCTCCTGTAGTAAAAGAAGAAGATATGAATAGACTTATGAAATTAATAGAAGGCTATGACGCAAAATTAATAGCTAAAAAACCAGCATTTAAAGATATAGTAACAAATGATTTTGCTGAAAAAGCAGTGTCTGGAAAATAGAGTAGGTGAATTGTAATGAATGAAATGGATATAAAAAATATTTATATGAATTATCATTCCCCAACTGGAGTTACAGAAGCTCTTACGGATATAAGCTTTTCTCTAGAAGAGGGTGAGTTTATATCCATTGTAGGCCCTTCGGGATGTGGAAAATCTACTTTATTAAATATACTATGCGGCCTAATAGAGCCATCACGTGGTGATATTCTACTTGAGGGTGAATCAATAAAAGGTCCAAATGAAAAAATAGGGTACATGTTTCAAAAAGATCAATTGTTTGAATGGCTTACAGTGTGGGAAAACGTAATTTTAGGATTAAAGATTAAGAAAAAACTTAATGATGAATCCATGAAGAAAATAGATGAATTACTTTTAAGCTATGGACTTCATGAATTCAAAAATCATAAACCATCAGAGCTTTCTGGTGGCATGAGGCAGAGGGTAGCCTTGATAAGGACCTTAGCCCTTAACCCTCATATACTTCTTTTAGATGAACCATTTTCATCTCTTGACTATCAAAGTAGGCTTATGGTAAGTGATGAGATATACAATATAATAAAAAAAGAAAATAAAACAGCTATAATGGTAACTCACGATATAGCGGAAGCAGTATCCGTGTCTTCAAAAATTGTAGTACTTTCTAAAAGACCAGCTTATGTAAAAGAGGTAATAACTATAGACATCGACCCGGTATACTCATCACCACTAAAGAGAAGAGAATCTCCAGCTTTCAGGGAATATTTCAATCATATATGGAAGGAGCTGGATTTAAATGAATAAAGAACTTGAACATCAAAAATATCTAAATAAACTTACAAGAGATAAGAGAATTATAACTATTACAAGAATACTTCTATTAGTATTTCTTATAGCCTTATGGGAAATAGCAGCTAGAGAAAAATGGATTGATCCATTCTTGACTAGTAGCCCTTCTAGGATGTGGAAGAGTTTTTGGGAGTTTTATAATGCAGGTACTTTGTTTAAGCATATTGGCATAACCGTATATGAAACTATAATAGGCTTTACTTTAGGAACGGTACTAGGCACATTGGTTGCGGTGCTTCTTTGGTGGTCAAATTTTGCCTCTAAAGTTTTAGAGCCTTATTTAATAGTTTTAAACGCTCTTCCAAAAATAGCTTTAGCTCCCATTATAATCTTCTGGGTTGGTAATGGGATAACCGCTATTATAGTCATTACTTTGCTAATTTCCATAGTCACCACTATCATAAGTGTATTATCAGGATTTAATGAAGTTGACGAAGATAAAATTAAGCTTTTAAAAACCTTTGGTGCATCAAAACTTCAAATATTGAGTCATCTTATAATGCCAGCCTCCATACCTACATTTATATCTGCTTTAAAGATAAATGTAGGACTATCTTGGGTAGGTGTAATAATGGGTGAATTCTTGGTTGCAAAAGACGGACTTGGATTCATAATAGTCTATGGCGGACAAATATCACAACTTGATATGGTAATGATGAGTATAGTAGTATTATCCATCATCGCTTTCGTTATGTACAAATTTGTTGCTATGTTTGAAAAAAAATATTCTTAGAATTTTCTTTCTTTTATATTCCTCCAAATCATTGTATAATGGTATTAAAATATTTACATTATTACATTGATTTGGAGGAGAGTTTTATGAACAGCGCGCTAAAAAGACTACTTTTTGAAGTAGGTTTATTATTTTTATTGATTTTTTTAGTATCAAGGGTAAATCCACTTTATGGTACACTTTTGCTTATAGCTTATTTCGCATACAAACTTTTTGCTCTTCGATATAGCCTCTTCTCAATGATAGGAAAGACTAAATTTGATAGAGGTGATAAAGATGGTGCTCTAATTTGGTATGGAAAAGCCGCAAGAGTTTCCACCTGCAGACCAAGGACTATAATCAGCTATGCCTATCTTCTTTTAATTGAAGAGAGAATAAAAGAAGCTGAAGAAGCTTTGCATCTTGTAAAAAATGATGCTTTAGATCCTAGAGAAAAGATAAATTATTTCACTACAAAAGCACTTATAGAATGGAAGTCTGACAACCTAGAAGGCGCCATAAAAACTTTAGAAGACGCTAATTTAGAGCTTAAAGCCCTTATGATTTATGAAAGCCTTGGTTATCTTCTATTATTATCAAAGGACTATGAAAGAGCTTTAAAGTTCAACTTGGAAGCCTTTGAATATGACAATAATGATGAAATAATAATAGACAACCTTGCTGAAAGCTATTACTTTCTAGGTCAGTATGACAAGTCAAAAGAGATTTATGAAAATCTTACAAAGAGGAACCTAACTTTCTCCGAGCCTTATTATTACCTAGCCTCAATTTATATAAAGGAAGAAAAAATTGATCAAGCAAGAGACCTTCTAGACCTAGCTTTGAAATGTCCTCAAGGATTTTTGACAGCTATACATAAGGAAGATATTGAATGTCTTTTACGGTCTATTGATGAACAATTAATCAGTAGCACAGAGAATTAATTAACCATAGATATGAACTTTGAGTTTTAGAGCGATTTCATCATTAAGTTTAGAATAACTTAGTGAAATTTCCAGGTGTTTTAAAGCTCCTTACGAATTTTAAGATAGTTACAATTTTCAAGTTTTAAAAAATTAAAGCTGCCAGTAGGCAGCTTTAATTTTACAGACTGCTGACAAAGTGTCAGCAGTCTTTAATTTTATACAAATATGTAATATAATTTAAGATATATTAATTTATTACATGGGGGTTTTGCCAATGATAAACGAAAGAAGAGAAGCACAAAATGAAATGGAAGTGGTTATG
>JALEZF010000055.1 GCA_022773025.1 Clostridium sp.
TATATAAAAGAAGTAAGGCAAGATGATACAGAGGTAGTCCCAGAAACTCCTTCAGCAGGAAAGGGACAAGTAGTCAATGTAACCTCTAATTTGAGAATAAGATCAGAGGCGTCAACTAGCAGCTCTATAGTTGGATATTTAAATAATGGTGACTCATTCGATATTTTAGGAAAAGAAGGTAAGTGGTATCACATATCTCATAATGGGACTAAAGGCTATATCCATGGAGATTATGTCAAAGCCAATGAAGAGGATGGAAGTGAAAGTTCTGGAAATAGCGGAAGTGATTCCAGTACGTCAACTCAAGGAAAAGGACAAGTTGTAAATATAACTTCAAACTTAAGAATAAGATCAAAAGCATCTACAGATAGTGAGGTTATAGGATATCTTAATAATGGAGACACTTTTGATATCTTAGGGAAAGAAGGCAAGTGGTATCACATCTCTTATAATGGTACTAAGGGCTATATCCATGGAGATTATGTTAAAGTTACTGAAGAAGGTGGAAGTCAAAATCCAGGAAATAGTGGAAGTGATTCAAATACTTCGGCTCAAGGAAAAGGACAAGTTGTAAATATAACTTCAAACCTAAGGATAAGATCAAAAGCATCTACAGATAGTGAGGTCATAGGATATCTTAATAATGGAGACACTTTTGATATCTTAGGGAAAGAAGGTAATTGGTACAACATATCACATAATGGAATCAAAGGGTATGTCCATGAAGATTATGTGAAAGAGCTTCAAGGAAATGCTGGAGATTCAGGAAGTAATAATGGTGAAAATAATGGAAACAGTAGCGACAGCAATACAGCTGTAGGAAAAACAGGACAAGTCATAAATGTATCCACAGGTCTTAGGATGAGAGCTGGTGCGGGGACAAACTATGAAGTTGTTGGTTGGCTTTACGAGGGAGATACCTTTGAGATTTTAGGAAAAGAAAGCTCATGGTACAAAATAAAGAAGAATGGCGTAACTGCATACATTCATTCTGACTATGTGAAGGTTCTTGAAAGCGGAAATCAAAATGGTTCAGACTCAGGCTCAAATGATTCAACCTCAGGTGGAGAAACTTCTCAAAGTTCAAAAGGTACTGTAGTAAATGCACCTAATGGATTAAGAGTACGAGAAGGAGCAGGAACTAATTATTCCGTAGTTGGTTGGCTATATGACAATGATGAAGTGAAAATAATCGAAAAATCTGGACAATGGTACAAGATTGAAGCTAAAGGAACTCAAGGATATGTTCATAGCGACTACATAAAGCTTAGTGCTGGTGCAAATGATGGAAATAATAGTAATTCGGGTTCGGAAAACTTAAGTAAAAAAGGAAAGATAGTAAATGTCTCAACAGCTTTAAGAGTTAGAAAAGAACCAAATACTACTTCGGAGGTTTTGGGATTTGTATATTCTGGGACCATAGTAGATATAAAAGGCAAAACAGGAGACTGGTACAAGATTTCTTATGATGACAAAGATGCCTATGTGCATTCTGACTATGTGAAAGAGGTAAGCGGTGATGAAGCTAACGATAATAATACACCAAGCATAGTTATAAAGAAAAAAGGAAAAGTAGTAAATGTAGAATCTAGTTTAAGAGTTAGAGAAAAGGCTACTACTGATTCCCTAGTCATGGGATATCTTTCTCCAGGTGAAACCTTTGATATATTAGATAAGGTAGGAGACTGGTACAAGATAAGTTTTGATACTTATAGCACAAAGAAACAAGGATATGTTCACAAAGATTATGTACAAGAGTTTGATGAAGTAGCTAGTGATAATGCTACTGGACTTGAAATAGTAGAATACGCTAAGAAATTCTTAGGAGTAGAATATGTCTGGGGAGGAACGACTCCGAACGGATTTGACTGTTCTGGCTTTACTCAATATGTCTATAGGCATTTTGGAATTGAGACAGGAAGAACTACATGGGATCAGATAAAGACAGGAAGAAGAGTTGCAGTAAGTGCTGCACAGGCGGGTGATTTAATATTCTTTGGAGATTATGATGACCCTATGAATCCAGTCCATGTAGGAATGTATATGGGAAATGGAGACGTAATCCATGCATCATATGGTGCAAAAAAAATAAAGATAACAAAAATTGATCATTTTGGAATGAATATAATTCAAGCCAATAGATATATAAAGTAGAAATTTAAAATAGCCTTGGGAGAAAATCCTAAGGCTATTTTTTATATGATTTGCAAAAACTATTATTGCAAATACAATGCATTACGCAAAAATTAACAATTAAAACAATGGACAAATCATAAAAAATGAATATAATAAAAGTATGAACATATGAATAGATGTTCACATGAATGGAGGCAAGGATGAAAGATATAGAAGTTTGTAATTGTAAGGTTATACATGATGATGTAATAAATAAAATTAAAGATAAGCTACCAGAGGATGAAATTTTATGTGATTTATCTGATTTATTCAAGGTATTTGGAGATGGAACTAGAATCAAGATAATATGTGCTTTATTTCAGCATGAAATGTGTGTATGTGATATTGCAGCACTTTTAAATATGAGTCAGTCAGCGGTTTCCCACCAGCTTAGAGTGCTTAAAACTGCTAAGCTGGTAAATAACAGAAGAGAGGGGAAGGTTGTGTACTATTCTTTAACAGATGATCATGTTAAGAGGATTTTTGACCAAGGCTTAAGTCATGTATTAGAGTAAAGGGGATGGAGAGAAACATGGATAAAAGTTTAAAAAAACAATTTAACTTGCAAGGACTTCATTGTGCGAATTGTGCTAACAAGATAGAAGATAAGATTTCAAAGATATCTTGGGTGAAAGAGGCCAATATAAATTTTGCTACTAAGACATTAACTTTAGAATCAGAAGGCCATTTAGATGATGAAAAGATAAATGAATTACAATATATCGTAAATTCTGTAGAAAGTGGAGTGATTCTAAAGGAAAAAAAGAAAGCTATGTCAGTGAAAACAAAAATGAAGGTCGCTACAAAGGCTACTTCGGATATTCCGATTGCTTCATGTGAAAATAAAAAGATCTATCTTCTTCAGGGATTAAATTGTGCTGGATGTGCAGCAAAGATAGAAGATAAAGTTGGAAGACTTCCTATGGTAAAAGAAGCATCTTTAGACTTTGTATCAAAGAAATTAATAATAGATTTAGAGAATAATAAAGAAGATGTAGATGCTAGAGTTAGAAAGATAGTAAATGATTTAGAACCAGATGTGTCGGTAAAAGGCATATCTGTAGATATGCCAAGGTCTGCATATGCATTAAATGCATATGGTGCCATAGAGGAAAAAGAACACCATGAATTAGATCATAGTCACGATGAAGACCATGGAGATATATCCAAGGAAGACAAGATAAAATTTGTAGTAGGCTCCATGTTTTTCGTAGCTGCATTTATAGTTAGAGACATAGAATGGCTTAAAGTTATACTATTTCTTATAAGTTATATATTAGTAGGTGGACATGTAGTTGTGAGGGCTGCCAAAAATATACTAAAAGGTCAGGTGTTTGACGAGAATTTCCTAATGGCCATTGCAACGATTGGAGCTTTTGCTATAAAAGAATATCCGGAAGCTGTAGCTGTTATGATCTTTTATCAAATAGGAGAACTTTTCCAAGATGCAGCGGTAAGTCATTCAAGAAAGTCCATAGGAGAACTAATGAATATAAGACCTGACTATGCCACTATAAAAGTTGGGAATGAAGAAAAGATAGTGGATCCAGAAAAAGTTAATATAAATGATATTATCATAGTAAAACCAGGAGAAAGAATCCCTCTTGATGGAAAGATAATTGAAGGAGAAGCTCAGATAGACACATCTGCTTTGACGGGAGAATCCGTTCCAAGAAAAGTATCTATAGGTGATGAAGTATTAGGCGGATGTATAAACACCAATGGAGTACTAAATATAAAAGTAACAAAGGTATTTGGAGAATCAACTGTAGCAAAAATCTTGGATTTAGTAGAAAATGCAGGGGCAAAAAAAGCTCCAACAGAAAAATTTATAACTAAGTTTGCTAGATATTATACTCCTGTAGTTGTATTTTTAGCTTTAGCTTTAGCTGTGATTCCTCCAATTTTAAATGGAGGACATGACGTCCATCAGTGGATATATAGAGGACTATCATTTTTAGTGGTTTCATGCCCATGCGCATTAGTGGTATCTATACCACTAGGATTCTTTGGAGGCATAGGTGCAGCTTCTAAAAATGGAATTCTTGTAAAAGGTGGAAACTACTTAGAAGCTTTAAACAAAGTTGATACTGTAGTTTTTGATAAGACGGGAACTCTTACAAAAGGAGTGTTTAAAGTTACAAAGATTCATACTGAAAGCTGGATAAATGAATCTGATTTAATGTACTATGCCTCTTATGGAGAAAGTTACTCTAATCATCCAATAGCCAAATCTATAATAACAGCTTATGGAAAGGAAATTGACAAAAGCAAGGTTTCTGGTCTAAAAGAGATATCAGGACATGGATTACAAGTTAATATTAATGAGAAAACTATCCTTTTAGGTAATAGTAAGCTTATGGAAAAGGAAGATATAACTCATCCTATACCAAAAGAAATTGGAACAATCGTACATGTTGCTATAGACAAAAGATACGCAGGATATATAGTTATATCTGATGAAATAAAGGAAGATTCTAAGAGAGCCATAGAGCTTTTAAAGAAGGCAGGAGTAAAAAACACTATTATGCTTACTGGTGATAATGAAGCAATAGCAAAAGCTGTCTCAGAGGAAATTGGTTTAGATAAATATTATAGTCAGCTATTGCCTCAGGATAAAGTTGAAAAGCTTGATGATATTGACAAAGTAAAACAGGGTAAGATGATATTTATAGGGGATGGAATAAATGATGCTCCAGTGCTTGCTAGAGCAGATATAGGAATAGCCATGGGAGGAATAGGTTCAGATGCCGCTATAGAAGCTGCTGATGTAGTTATAATGACAGATGAACCATCAAAGATAGCTCAGGCTATAAACATTGCAAAAGCAACTCAAAAGATAGTATGGCAGAATATAATTATCGCTTTAGTGATAAAAGTAGCAATACTAATCTTAGTAGCTATGGGGTTAGGAAATATGTGGGAAGCTGTTTTTGGAGATGTAGGTGTAGCACTTATAGCTATAGTTAACTCTGCAAGGGTTTTAAAATTAAAATAGTATAATTTTAGGCTTAGAATAATTTTATTCTAAGCCTAAAATTTTTTATATAGAAATAGTTGACAAGAAATAAATGGTATGATATATTGTATTAAACGGTATTTAATACCTTTTGCTAAAATATTAAATTTTGTATAAAATATAGTAAATTAATACAATAAATAGTATGATATTAAGTAAGATATAAAGGAGGTGGGGTTATGTTTATAGAGGCATTAAACAATATAACTATGGCTAGTGGAATTCTATTTTTATTAGGATTTATATTGGTTATAGTAGAGATGTGTATACCAGGTTTCGGTGTGCCGGGTATATCAGGAGCAATTCTCCTTATTATAGGTATAGTACTAACTGCAGAAACTACAGCAGAAGCACTAATTTTAGGGACAATCATATTGATAGTATTAGCTGTGGCCTTTGGTATTGTAATATATCTTATATCAAAAGGTAAACTTAAAGGAATAGTGCTTAAAGATAAACTTGACAAAGTAAGTGGTTATTCAAGCACTGAGAATCTAGACTATTTCCTAGGAAAAGAAGGGGTTACCATAACTGTTTTAAGACCTGCAGGTACTGCAGATTTTAATGGTGAAAAATTAGATGTAGTTTCTGAATGCGAATATTTAGAAAAAGGAACCCAAATAAAAGTTATAAAGATAGACGGAAGAAAAGTTTTAGTTAGATCAATACAAAATATAAAAAATTAAATTCAAAATAAATAAGAGAAAAGGAGATGTTTAATTATGTCAGGAATTGTAGGCACAGCAACAGTTATGATACTAGTTATAATAGTACTAGTACTATTCTTCACATTTGTTCCAGTAGGACTTTGGATTTCAGCATCAGCAGCTGGAGTAAGGGTAGGTATTTTCAATTTAGTAGGTATGAGACTTAGAAGAGTTGTACCTAGCAAAATAGTGTTACCTCTTATAAAATCTACAAAAGCAGGAATGCACTTAAATGTTAACCAGCTTGAAGCTCACTATTTAGCAGGTGGTAATGTTGATAAAGTAGTAGATGCACTTATAGCAGCACAGAGAGCAAATATACAGCTTTTATTTGAAAAAGCAGCAGCTATTGATTTAGCTGGTAGAGACGTACTAGAAGCAGTTAAAATGAGTGTAAATCCTAAAGTTATAGAAACTCCAAAAGTTTCAGCAGTTTCAAAAGACGGTATAGAACTATTAGTTAAAGCTAGAGTTACAGTAAGAGCAAACTTAGAAAGATTAGTAGGTGGAGCTGGAGAATCAACTATATTGGCCAGAGTTGGTGAAGGTATAGTAACTACTGTTGGTAGTTCAGGATCTCACAAACAGGTTCTAGAGAATCCAGATACTATATCAAAAGTTGTTTTATCAAAGGGACTGGATGCAGGAACAGCATTTGAAATTCTTTCTATAGATATAGCTGATATAGATGTAGGAAGAAACATAGGAGCTCAACTTCAAACTCTTCAAGCAGAAGCAGATAAAAATATAGCTCAAGCTAAAGCAGAAGAAAGAAGAGCAATGGCTGTAGCAAAAGAACAAGAAATGAAAGCTGCTGTTGTAGAAGCAGAAGCAGAAATTCCAAGAGCTATGGCATATGCCTTAAAAGAAGGAAAGCTTGGAATAATGGATTATTATGATATGCAAAATATAATAGCAGATACTAAGATGAGAACTTCTATTTCCTCAACAGGTCAATCAACATCTACAATAGGTGGAAATGACGATAAGAGTGGTAAATAATATATGGGAATGGGATTAGGAGATATATTTAAAGCTATAGTTGAGGAACTAGGAGACGATGCTATGGGTTCTGCTGCCAAAATGCTTTTTAATGAAAAGAAAGATGAATTTCCTATTCCTCTTAAAAAACCATTTTGGGAAGACAATAAGCAGCAGCCTGAAGTGAAACCAAAAAGACCACCACAAAACAGCAAGAAAAAAACTAAAAAAGCTGTTGAACCTAAAAATATACCTGAGGAATTCAATAAAGATGAAATGAAAAATGATGTGAAATCATTAGATGCTCAGTTAGCTAAACTTCAACAAAAGGAATCTCCTTGTGAATATATTGCATCTTTAGACAAAGAAGAAATAAAAAGAGGCATAATAATGTCTGAAATTTTAGGGAAACCTAGATGCAAACAGCGTATGAGAAGAAGATTTTAAAAAATAAAAGCTCACAGATTATATAATCTGTGGGCTTTTATAAATTACTTCAAATATTAATCTACATTAAGAAGCAATTACCATTGACAAAGAGCTGAATTATAAATATAATTACATGTGTTTGAAAATTACAGGTATTGATTTTAAGTAACGTAGGGATATTTTTATACCAGTTAAGAGGCTTGAGTATGATATAGGGTTGTGTCATACTCAAGCTTTTTTCCATGCTTTTTTATCTACGACTCATAATCTTAGATAGCTTATCTGGGTAGTTGGTTATTATAGCATTTACTTTCAAATCAAGTAAAGCTTCCATATGAATCTCGTGATTCACTGTATAGGTATTTATCATTATACCTTCATCTTGAATCTTCTTTGTAAGTTCAGCATCTAAAAGAGAGAAATACTGAGGATGAAGAGCATCAGCACCGATATTTTTACAATATTTTTCTATATCAACAAAAGTTCCTTCATATAAAAGTCCTGTCTTTATACTACTGTCTATGTCCTTACATTTGATCATAGAAAAATGATTAAATGATGAAAGTATTACAGAATCTTTAAAATCATATTTGTAAATAAGCTCTATAACCTTCTTCTCTATGCCGTTGTATGGGAAAAGTCCATTTTTAAGTTCTAAATTTAGAAATATATGATTTTCCTTTGCAAACTGCAAAAGTTCTTCTAAAGTAGGAATCTTCTCACCCTGAAATTCAGGTGAAAATTTAATTCCAAAATCAAAATTTAAAAGCTCATCATATGTATAATCCTTTAGAAGTCCAGTACCGTTTGAGGTCCTATCTAATAATTCATCGTGACAGATAACCAAAACTCCATCCTTTGACATTTGAACATCAGTCTCTATACCATGGCAACCAGCTTTCATGGCTTCTCTAAAAGCTAACATGGTATTTTCAGGGTACATTCCACTAAATCCCCTATGGGCAATGTTTAAAGTTTTCATATTTCAATCTCCTTTAATCGTCATGATATGATATAATATAATTATAAATCAACAAATAGAAAAGATAAAATATAAAGAAAGGAAATTTTTTATGAATCAAATAGTACAACCGCTTATTAAAATAGGTTTATTTTTACTTATAGCATGGATTGCATTTCCCCTTATAGGATTTGTTTTTCAAATAATACTAGCGTTAGTTTTAGCGTTTTTAGCATATAAGTTCATAAAGAATTTATTAAACAAACCAGCTTCAAACAAAAATAGCAAACCTAAGAATGAAACCATCTATAAATCTGAAACGAAACCTAAAGATGATGATTTTTATGATAATAAAAAAGTTATAGATGTAGATTACAAAGATGTGGAATAAATTAAAATTTGTTTATTAATTAGCATGGTTTACCATAAACCATGCTTTTTTAGTGTATATTGTTAAAAAAATACTGTATAAATGATAAATTAATTATTAAAAGCCATAATAAATTTTACTAAATTGGTTGAAAATATAGGTAAACAACTAGTATAATTAAATAGTTAAATAATAAACAAATTTTAGGCAATAATTGATGTACTAAATTATAGATAAGTTATTATAGTATATTTTAATGTAATGAAGATGAGGTGTGGAAATGGAGAAGAAGAGAAGTATTTCTATGGCAGTAGTTAAAAGACTACCAAAATATCACAGATACTTGTCGGAGCTATTAAATAATGACGTTGACAGAATATCATCTAAAGAATTAAGCGAAAAAATAGGATTTACAGCTTCACAGATAAGACAGGACTTGAATTGTTTCGGGGATTTTGGTCAACAAGGCTATGGATATAATGTGAGAGATTTATATAATGAAATAAGTAATATACTAGGACTTTCAAAAGAGTATAGAACCATAATAGTAGGAGCTGGTAACATAGGTCAGGCTATTGCTAACTATACTAGATTTACTGATATAGGCTTTGATTTATGGGGGATTTTCGATGCAAATCCTAAGCTTGTAGGTATAAAGATCAGAGATATAGAAATAAAGGATATAGATGAATTAGAAGGTTTTATCAAAAAGAATAATATAGATGTTGGCATCATATGTGTACCTAGAACTAACGCTCAGAAAGTATGTGATATACTTTTAAAAGGCAACATAAAAGGTATTTGGAACTTTGCACCTGTGGATCTTATAGCTCCTGATGATGTGACAATAGAGAATGTACATTTAAGCGAAAGTCTTATGACATTAGCGTATCTTTTAAATGAAAAAGAGCAAGAAAAAATGAATAAATAAAGTTAAAAGAACCCCTTACAGTATAAAAGCTTTAAGAGGTTCTTTTGACGTAATATTAAGTAGAAAATAAAATATTTATAAATGATTTGGAATACAGTAAAAAATTCGAAAAAATTTGCAAACTTATTCTTGAAAAAGTTTAACTATGACTATATAATGGAAAGTGTAGAAAAACATATATTTTTTTAACTATAATTGTTAAGGTTATAACAATTATGAGTTTTAGAATATTACATTTAAGTTAAAAAATATATAATAATGGAAATGAGGGGGATAAATATGGAGTTAAAAAATGTGCTTTTAGAAAAGGATAATCACATAGCTACAGTGACTATAAACAGACCAAAAGCTTTGAATGCACTTAATTCAGAGACATTAAGAGATTTAAACGTAGTGTTAGAAAATTTAGAAAATGATGACGATATATATGTTGTAATTTTAACAGGAGCAGGCGGAAAATCATTTGTTGCTGGAGCTGATATAACAGAAATGAAAGACCTAAACACTATGGCAGGAAGAGAATTCTCTCAACTTGGAAACAAAGTTTTCAGAAGACTTGAAAATCTTGAGAAGCCAGTAATAGCTGCTATACCAGGATTTGCTCTTGGTGGAGGATGTGAACTTGCATTATCATGTGATATCAGAATAGCATCTGAAAAAGCAAAATTTGCTCAACCAGAAGTTGGCTTAGGAATAACTCCAGGATTTGGTGGAACTCAAAGATTAGCTAGATTAGTTGGTACTGGAATAGCTAAAGAGATGATTTATACTACAAGAATAGTAAAAGCTGATGAAGCGCTAAGAGTAGGATTAGTTAACAAGGTAGTTGAAGGGGACAAGCTAATGGAAGAAGCTATGAACATGGCAAACTTAATAGCTAGTCAAGCACCTATAGCTGTAAAACTTTCAAAAGCAGCTATCAATAGAGGAATACAATGTGATATTGACACAGCTGTAATGTACGAAGCAGAAGCTTTTGGAGCATGTTTCTCAACTTTAGATCAAAAAGAAGGTATGACTGCTTTTGTTGAGAAAAGAGATAAAAGCTTTCAAAATAAATAGGGCTTAAGTTAGGAGGTATATTAAATGAACTTTGCACTTTCAAAAGAACAAGAATTAGTAAGACAGATGGTAAGGGAATTTGCAATCGATAAGGTAAAGCCTATCGCTGCAGAAATAGACCAAACTGAAGAATTCCCAATGGAAAATGTTAAACTTATGGCTAAATATGGTATGATGGGTATTCCATTCGCTAAAGAATACGGTGGAGCTGGTGGAGACAATCTAGCTTACATATTAGCAGTAGAAGAATTATCTAAAGTATGTGGAACTACAGGGGTTATACTTTCAGCTCACGTTTCACTATGCGCATCATTAATCAATCAATTTGGTACAGAGGAACAAAAACAAAAATATTTACCAAAACTTGTAACAGGAGAAATGATAGGTGCTTTTGGTTTAACTGAGCCAGGTGCTGGAACAGATGCAGCAGGACAACAAACTACTGCAGTTTTAGATGGAGACCATTATGTATTAAATGGATCAAAGATATTTATAACTAATGGTGGAGTTGCAGATGTATTTGTAATATTTGCAATGACTGATAAGAGCAAGGGAACTAAGGGAATATCAGCATTTATTGTTGAAAGAAGCTTCCCTGGATTCTCAAGTGGAAAAATCGAAGATAAGATGGGTATAAGAGCATCTTCTACTACTGAACTTATCATGGAAGATTGTATAGTTCCAAAGGAAAACCTAGTAGGAAAAGAAGGAAAAGGTTTCGGTATAGCTATGCAAACTCTTGATGGAGGTAGAATAGGTATAGCTGCTCAAGCATTAGGAATTGCTGAAGGAGCTATGGAAGAAGCTGTTAACTACATGAAGGAAAGAAAGCAATTTGGAAAATCATTAACAGCATTCCAAGGATTACAATGGTATTTAGCTGACATGGATGTAAAGATAGAAGCAGCTAGACACTTAGTTTACAAAGCAGCTTGGTTAAAGGATAATGGTAAGCCATATAGCATCGATGCAGCAAGAGCTAAGCTATTTGCAGCTGAAACAGCTATGGAGGTAACAACAAAGGCTGTTCAATTATTTGGTGGATACGGATTCACTAAGGATTATCCAGTTGAAAGAATGATGAGAGATGCTAAGATAACTGAAATCTATGAAGGAACTTCTGAAGTTCAAAAGATGGTTATTTCAGGTAGCATAGTTAGATAGGAGGGCTTTCAGATGAAAATAGTTGTATGTATTAAGCAAGTACCAGATACTACTGTTGTTAAAATAGATCCAAAGACTGGAACACTTATAAGAGAAGGAGTTCCATCTATAATAAATCCAGAAGACAAGAATGCTTTAGAGGAAGCTTTAAGATTAAAAGACGAGCATGGTGCTCATGTTACTGTAATAACAATGGGACCTCCTCAAGCAAAAGATGCTTTAAGAGAATCATTAGCTATGGGTGCTGATGAAGCTATATTAATAACTGACAGAGCATTTGCAGGAGCAGATACTCTAGCTACTTCAGAAGCTTTAGCTGGAGCTATAAGAAAACTTCCTTATGACATAATATTAGGAGGAAGACAAGCTATCGATGGAGACACTGCACAAGTAGGACCTGAAATAGCAGAACATTTAGGAATACCTCAAGTAACTTATGTTCAAGATGTTAAAGTTGATGGAAACAAGGTTACTGTAAATAGAGCATTAGAAAACGGACATGAAATAATAGAAGTTCAAACTCCAGTTTTACTAACTGCAATTAAAGAATTAAATGAGCCAAGATACATGAATGCTAGAGACATCTATGAATCTGCTAACAAAGAAATACAAATCTGGACCGCTGACGATATAGATGTAGATAAGAGTAAGTTAGGACTTTCAGGTTCTCCAACAAAGGTTAAGAAGTCAATGACTAAAGAAGTTAAGGGCCAAGGGGAAATAGTAAATATGGCACCAAAAGATGCTGTTGAGCATGTCCTTGCAAAATTAAAAGAAAAACACTACATCTAATAGATTAGGAGGTTATGGATATGAGTTTAGAGCAATATAAAGGCGTTTGGGTCTTTGCAGAGCAAAGAGATGGACATTTAGAGAAGGTATCTTTAGAGATATTAGGAGAAGGAAAAAAGATCGCAGAAAAATTAGGCGTTAAGATAACAGCTTTACTTATGGGACATAATGTAAAACATTTAGCAAAGGAATTAGAGGCATATGGCGCTGATGAAGTTCTAGTTGCTGACAACGAAAACTTAGCACATTATACAACTGATGGATACACAAAGGTTATATGTGATTTAGTTGAAGAAAAGAAACCAGAAATCCTATTTATAGGAGCAACATTTATAGGAAGAGACTTAGGACCTAGAGTAGCAGCAAGATTACATACAGGCCTTACTGCTGACTGTACATCACTTGATATAGATGAAGAAGGAAAGTTCCTATTAGCAACAAGACCTGCTTTTGGTGGAAACTTAATGGCTACTATAGCATGTGCTGATCATAGACCACAAATGGCTACAGTTAGACCTGGAGTATTCAGCAAGAGAGAAAAAGATGCTCACGCAGAAGCTGTTATAGAGAATGTTAATGTAGCATTAGAAAGCAGTGATATAAGAACTATCGTAAAAGAAGTTGTTAAAGAGACTAAGAAGGTTAAAGACATATCTGAAGCTAAGATATTAGTATCTGGTGGTAGAGGTGTTGGATCAGCTGAAAACTTTAAGATTCTTGAAGATTTAGCAGCAGCAATTGGTGGTACAGTATCTGCTTCAAGAGCAGCTGTAGACAATTGTTGGATAGACAAGGCTTACCAAGTTGGACAAACAGGAAAAACTGTAAGACCAACTATCTATATAGCTTGTGGTATTTCAGGAGCTATACAACACGTTGCTGGAATGCAAGATAGTGATATGATAATCGCTATAAACAAGGATGAAACAGCTCCAATAATGAAACTTGCTGACTACGCAATAGTTGGAGACTTAAACAAAGTAATACCAGAAATGGTAGCACAATTAAATGCTTTAAAGAGTGAATAGAGAATATCGTTCCTATGAAGCTTTTTTATAAGGTTTCATAGGAATACATAATATATGAGGAGGGGTTTTCATGAAAAAAGTATTTGTACTAGGTGCAGGAACTATGGGAGCAGGAATTGTACAAACATTTGCTCAAAATGGTTTCGAGGTTATCGTTAGAGATATAAAGGATGAATTCGTTGAAAAGGGATTAGCAGGAATCGAAAAGAACTTAAGCAAATTAGTTGCTAAGGGAAAAATGACAGAAGAAGCTAAGGCTGAAATATCAGCAAGAATATCTGGAACTACAGATATGAAATTAGCTGCTGACTGTGATTTAGTAGTAGAAGCTGCTATAGAAAACATGAAGATTAAGAAAGAAATATTTGCAGAGTTAGATGTTATCTGTAAGCCAGAAACTATCTTAGCTTCAAACACTTCTTCTTTATCAATAACAGAAGTAGCTTCAGCTACAAAGAGAGCAGATAAAGTTATAGGAATGCACTTCTTCAACCCAGCTCCAGTTATGAAACTAGTTGAAGTTATAAGAGGAGCACAAACTTCTCAGGAAACTTTTGAAGCAGTTAAGGCAGCTTCAGAAGCAATAGGAAAGAGCCCAGTAGAAGTTGCAGAAGCTCCAGGATTCGTTGTAAATAGAATACTTATTCCAATGATCAACGAAGCTGTTGGAATCTATGCAGAAGGAATTGCTTCAGTAGAAGATATAGATACTGCTATGAAATATGGCGCAAATCATCCAATGGGACCTTTAGCATTAGGAGACCTAATAGGACTCGACGTTTGTCTTGCTATAATGGATGTTCTATATACTGAAACAGGAGATACTAAGTACAGAGCTCATACTTTACTAAGAAAGTATGTTAGAGCTGGATGGCTTGGAAGAAAGTCAGGAAAAGGATTCTACGACTACTCAAAGTAAGAAAAAATCTTATATAAAAAAACCAGAAGAAGTTAAAGTAGCTTCTTCTGGTTTCTTTTGTTTAAATTTTTATCTCATATTTTCATTAAAAAGGGTGTCAAAATTTTTCACACAGGCATTTTTCACAAGAGTTTTAGAACGGGTGATGATTTGATCCTTTTTCTTCAAGAAGCCATTTGTTAGAGAAACATATTTAAAAAGAGTAAGAGGAATATTTTTTACTGCATGACCTTTTAGAGTATAAGACACAAGGTTATCGGTGCAGCACATATTTTCATAAGAAGTTTGTTTAAAATAGCCTTCATGAAGCTCACAGCGAATAGCACTACTCAAGATATAGTTTTCTTTTGGATTTAGAAAAGCTAAAACACCACATTTGCTACAAATATCTCCATAGATTTTTTCTAAAGGGATACTGATGTTAGAGAAATCTATAAATGGGGTAAAGGTAATGAGGCCATTGTAATTCAAGGGGGTTATGCTATAAGAAATACAATAAATCTCTTTTAATGAAGTGCTTAAAAGTTTTTTTATGCACAAACGATTTTGACGGCCGAGTCCATCCTCTAAGATAGTTTCTCTTACTACAATATTGTTTTTCATATGTAGTGTTTCCTTGTAGCTTATAATTTTGCAAGAGGATAAGTTTAGGGGAACGTTATTTATAGATACATTAATGCCTAAAATATTTGGAATAGGAATAAGCTTTTGAAAGCTAGAAGTTTTACTAAAAAGCTTTAACTTTAATGTGCCGAGATTATCTTTTGACATGAGGTTATTTTCATCGTGTAAAGCCTGTATTGACATATAATTATTATTAAGAGATAGATCACTTTTTCTAAAAGTTTCTGTGTCGTAAGAAGTTAAATTGAAAGTATCATCATAATTCATATAAATTCACCTATCATTCAAACATGCTTATTAATAATTTATGCAGAAGGTCAATAAAATGGGATTAAGAAATTATATTAAATTTAAAAAAATATTACCATTAATGAAATATATAATGGTATAATTAGGGAGGATTTTAATGACGTTTAGAGGAGTTTTTACAGCTATTTTAATGACAATAGTTATGGGGGGAATATCCTATTTCCTTAGCCCTAGTGCAGCTTTAATAATTTTAGGAATATTTTATTTGTTTTTAGGATTTGTCCATATGACAAATAGACCAATGTATGATAAAATAATAACAATACTAAATATTGATAAATGTAATGCTTATCAAAAGAAGGACGATAAGTTTAAATACTATATAAAAGATAATGCAGCATCTATGATATTTATAGGGATAGTTCTATTTTATCTGGCATACAGATGGTATGGACAAGCTTTCCATGTAAGCTATAGTGTATTGATAATGATTTTGGTTTTTGGAAGTTATTTTATTGATACTTACTCAATGATTAAGAGCAAGGGTTGGGAAGATTACAAGAAAAAAAGTCTTATGTGGATGATCGTTCTTGTAGCCATAGCAGTTTTAATTTTAAGATTATAATATTCTCTAAGAAAAACTTAAAGAATAATATAAAAATATAATATTCTATTTTTTTGTATGACAAGGGGGATTACGATGTATAAAATCTTAAAGAAAAAGTTTCTTGCGCAAAATATCTACCTTATGGATGTTGAAGCACCAAGAATAGCTAAATCATGTCATCCAGGTCAATTTATAATAGTGAAAATGGATGAAAAAGGCGAAAGAATACCACTAACTATATGTGATTACAATAGAGAAGAAGGTAGCATTACAATAGTGTTTCAAGCATTAGGACAATCTACAAAAGAGATGCTTGAATACAATGAGGGCGATTATTTTCAAGATTTTGTTGGACCACTTGGAAGACCATCAGAATTCGTTCATGAGGATTTAGCTGAATTGAAAAGCAAGAAAATAGTTTTTGTTGCAGGTGGAGTTGGAGCAGCTCCAGTATATCCACAAGTTAAATGGTTACATGAGCAAGGAATAGATGTAGACGTAATAGTTGGAGCTAAGACTAAAGATCTAGTTATACTTGAAGAAGAAATGAAAGCTGTTTCTGGAAATCTATATATAACTACAGATGACGGAAGCTATGGATTTAAAGGAATGGTTACAGCTCAACTTGAAGAGCTTGTTAATCAAGGAAATAAATATGATTTATGTGTAGCTATAGGACCTATGATAATGATGAAATTCGTATGTCTTCTAACTAAGAAGTTGGAGATACCAACTATAGTAAGTTTAAATCCAATAATGGTAGATGGAACAGGTATGTGCGGTGCATGTAGAGTAACTGTAGGCGATGAAGTTAAATTTGCTTGCGTTGACGGACCAGAATTTGATGGACATCTTGTAAATTTCGATGAAGCAATGAGAAGACAAACTATGTATAAGACAGAAGAGGGAAGAAAACTTCTAAAAGTTCAAGAGGGCGATACTCATCATGGCGGATGCGGATTTTGCGGAGGTGACAAATAATGCTTAGAATGACTAAGGTTCCAGTAAAGGAACAAGATGCAAAGGTAAGAGCTACAAACTTTAAAGAGGTTTGTTTAGGATATACAGCAGAAGAAGCTATAGAAGAAGCAAAGAGATGTTTAAACTGTAAGAAACCACTTTGTGTTTCTCAGTGTCCTGTATCAATAGATATACCAGGATTTATTTCTCATGTAAAAGAAGGAGATTTTGAAGGAGCAGCCAAGGTAATAGCAGAAGCCAGTGCCCTTCCAGCAGTTTGTGGAAGAGTTTGTCCTCAAGAAACTCAATGTGAAGGAAAATGTGTCCTTGGAATAAAGGGAGAGCCAGTTTCAATTGGTAAGCTTGAGAGATTTGTTGCTGACTGGTCAAGAGAAAATAACATAGATTTAGGAACAACTGTTGAAAAGAAAAACAAGAAGGTTGCTGTAATCGGAAGTGGTCCTGCTGGACTTACTTGTGCAGGAGACCTTGCAAGAATGGGATATGATGTGACTATATTTGAAGCACTTCATGAGCCAGGTGGAGTTTTAGTTTATGGAATTCCAGAATTCAGATTACCAAAAGATACAGTTGTAAAGCATGAAATCGACAATGTTAAAAAGCTTGGCGTTAAGATAGAGACTAACGTAATTATAGGCAGAACTGTGACTATAGACGAGCTTGTAGAAAATGAAGGTTTTGATGCTGTATTCATAGGTTCAGGTGCAGGACTTCCAAAATTCATGGGAATCCATGGAGAAAACTCTAATGGGGTATTCTCAGCAAATGAATTTTTAACAAGAAACAATCTTATGAAAGCATTTAAAGAAGATTACTCAACTCCTATAAAGTCAGGAAATAAAGTTGCTGTAGTAGGTGGCGGAAACGTTGCTATGGACGCAGCAAGAACTGCTTTAAGATTAGGATCAGAAGTACACATTGTTTATAGAAGATCTGAAGAAGAGCTTCCAGCAAGAGTTGAAGAAGTACATCATGCTAAAGAAGAAGGAATAATCTTCGATTTATTAACTAATCCAGTTGAGATAATAGCAGATGAAAAAGGCTGGGTAAAGGGGATGAAATGCGTAAAGATGGAGCTTGGTGAGCCAGATGCTTCAGGAAGAAGAAGACCAGTAGAAATTAAAGGTTCAGAGTATATCATGGATGTAGACACAGTTATAATGTCTTTAGGAACTTCTCCAAATCCATTAATAGCATCTACAACTCCAGGACTTGATGTAAATAAGTGGAGATGTATAGTTGCTGATGAAGAAACAGGACTTACATCTAAAGAAGGCGTATACGCTGGTGGAGATGCCGTAACTGGCGCTGCAACAGTAATATTAGCTATGGGAGCAGGAAAACATGCTGCTAAAGCTATAAATGAATACCTTTCAAAATAGATGAATATAAAGAGGGAATATTTAAAGTAAGTAAACTTTAGATATTCTCTCATTTTTTATGTTGGATTGGGGATAATATATATTATATAATAGAAATTGAAAATTAATTAGATGGAGGGAAATTATGGACTTCAACAGTGTAGAGGAATTTTCAGATGGTATAATAATAAAAGAAGTAGACAACTTTGAACTTCCACATATATTTGACTGTGGACAATGTTTTAGATGGAATAGACAGGATAACGGAAATTATATTGGAGTAGCCTTTAAAAGGGTTATAGAAGTTGAAAAGTCTGGGAATGATGTGATTATATATAATGCGTCAAAAGACGACTTTGAAAATATATGGAAACATTATTTTGATTTGGAGAGGGACTACAACTTGATAAAAGAAGAATTAAAGAAGGACCCTATTTTAAAGGATGCAGTAGAATTTGGAAAAGGCATAAGAATCCTTAACCAAGACCCTTTTGAAATTCTTATAAGTTTTATAATATCAGCCAACAACAGAATTCCAATGATAAAAAGAGCTATAAACAGAATCTCAGAAAAATGGGGAGAAAAAATAGAGTATAAGGGAAATATCTATTATGCTTTTCCAACTATTGAAGAGTTTAGCAAAGCTTCAGCAGAAGAGATAGAGGCTTTAGGCGTAGGATTCAGGGCCAAGTACATAAAAGATACTTTAGATAAGGTTAAAGAATCTTGTTCTAAAGAAGATGATATATTTAATATAAATAGAATAAAGAGCTTAAATGACGATGAATGCCATAAAGCTCTTCAAAATTTCATGGGTATAGGTCCTAAGGTGGCAGACTGTATAATGCTTTTCTCTATGGAAAAGTGTTCTGCTTTTCCAGTAGATGTATGGGTTAAGAGAGCTATGCAGTATTTTTATGTAGCTCCTGATGTATCCTTAAAAAAGATTAGAGACTTTGCTAGAGAAAAATTTGGAGATATTTCAGGCTTTGCTCAACAATATCTTTTCTATTATGCTCGTGAAAACAACATAAAGATAGACTAAAAGTGAACAATAAGGATTTTGTTAGGACTTTCCTATAAAGAAACTTAAAGTGAAGTATGGGAGTAGTCCTTTCTTTTGTTCAAATAATGATTTAAAAAGAACCCAACAGCAACAGATAAAAGGCTGAGAACTGTTATAACGGCACATATAAATATAAAACAGTGAAAGAAAAATTCTTGAGGTAAAATGGTTATAACAGGATCAGATATAGGGGAAAATAACCAATAGTCATTTGAAAAAAGAATTTTATGGAACACTGTAAATGCTGAATCAAAATTTATAAGAGCACCTATAAGAATGGAAATCAGAAGCAATAAACAGCTAAAAGCTCCATAATATAAGAAATTTATACGTTTATTCTTGAAAGAAAAGTATATACATATACAAAGTAAAATTGATGTAATAATCAATAAAATTTTATTTTTTGAGAATAATTCCTTAGTATCCTTAAAGTGTATAGAACCTTCACGGGAAACTGGAAAGCTTGTGAGTTTTAGCTCTTGGGGTTCTTTGTGATTTATGTAATAAATTAATTCATCAAAGTTTTGTTTGATTTCTTCTTTTGATATGTTTCCAGATTCGCTTAGATTAAGAGTGTCAATATCTCTATGATATATCCATTTAGTATTTGCTACAGAAAAGATACTTAATGAGCATATAAATAATGTCAAATTTAATGCACCTATAAAATTGATAAAAAAATGTGATTTTCGCATAAAAACCTCCTAGAAAATAAATACTATATATCTAATTATCAACTAAAAATGTGAAAAATAGTAGAGTTAATCCGCAAAAATTTATTTAAAGATAATAAGGTAGTAAATAAAAGAAAATCGAAGAAATTATGATGTAACTTTGTTAAATGGCACTAAATGAATATTTAAGATAATTTGTTAAATTTGAAGAACTTAGGATAATAATATATATTATAACTATGTTAGCACTCGATATTAATGAGTGCTAATAAAATAAAAGTATGTAGACTAAATTTATTATAAATTTTAAGGAGGGGTTTCAATGAATATTAGACCACTTGGAGACAGAGTAGTTATCAAAAGACTAGAGGCAGAAGAGAAAACTAAAGGAGGAATAATCCTAACTGGAAATGCTAAAGAAAAACCTCAAGAAGCTGAGATTGTAGCTATAGGACCAGGAACTTCTGAAGTTAAGATGGAAGTTAAAATTGGAGATAAAGTTTTATTTTCTAAATACGCTGGAACAGAAGTTAAGCTTGACGGAGAAGAATATACAATCTTAAAGCAAGAAGATATATTGGCAGTAGTTGAATAAGGATTAGGAGGTAAAGTATTATGGCAAAGAACATAATTTTTGGAGAAGAAGCAAGAAGATCTATGCAAAGAGGTGTAGATACTTTAGCTAATACAGTAAAAGTGACTTTAGGACCTAAGGGAAGAAACGTAGTTTTAGACAAGAAGTTTGGAGCACCACTTATAACTAATGATGGTGTTACAATAGCAAGAGAAATAGAATTAGAAGATGCATATGAAAATATGGGAGCTCAGCTTGTAAAAGAAGTTGCAACTAAGACTAATGATGTAGCTGGAGATGGAACAACAACTGCAACATTACTTGCTCAAGCTATAATAAGAGAAGGACTAAAGAATGTTACAGCTGGTGCAAATCCAATGATGATAAGAAATGGAATAAAGGTAGCTGTAGATAAAGCAGTAGAAGAACTAAGAAGCATATCTAAGCAAGTAGAAGGAAAAGAAGATATAGCAAGAGTTGCAGCAATATCATCTGCTGATGAAGAAATCGGACAATTAATAGCAAATGCTATGGAGAAAGTAGGTAATGAAGGAGTTATAACTGTTGAAGAATCTAAGTCTATGGGAACAGAACTAGACATAGTTGAAGGAATGCAGTTTGACAGAGGATATGTTTCATCTTACATGGTAACTGACACAGAAAAGATGGAAGCATCTTTAGATAATCCATATATATTAATTACAGACAAGAAGATTACAAATATTCAAGATTTACTTCCAGTGCTTGAACAAATAGTTCAACAAGGAAGAAAGCTTCTTATAATAGCTGAAGATATAGAAGGAGAAGCTATGGCAACTCTAGTTGTAAACAAACTAAGAGGAACATTCACATGTGTAGCTGTTAAAGCTCCTGGATTTGGCGATAGAAGAAAAGAAATGCTTCAAGATATAGCAATATTAACAGGCGGAACAGTTATATCTGAGGAATTAGGCCATGACCTTAAGGAAATCACTTTAGATGCTTTAGGAACTGCAGAAAGCGTAAAGATAAGCAAGGATAATACAACTATAGTAAATGGCAAGGGTAATAAAGAAGAAATTCAAAACAGAGTTCACCAAATAAGAACTCAATTAGAAGAAACAACTTCTGAATTTGACAAGGAAAAACTTCAAGAAAGACTTGCAAAACTTGCTGGAGGAGTTGCTGTTATAAAAGTTGGAGCAGCTACAGAAACAGAACTTAAAGAAAGAAAACTTAGAATAGAAGATGCTCTAGCAGCTACAAAAGCAGCAGTAGAAGAAGGAATTGTTCCAGGAGGTGGAACTGCATTTGTAACTATTTTAAATAAGGTTGCAGAACTTAAAGTTGAGGATGCAGATGCTCAGCTTGGTATAAATATAATAGCAAAATCATTAGAAGAACCAATGAGACAAATAGCTTGCAATGCAGGTGTTGAAGGCTCAGTTATAATAGAAAAGGTAAGAAACAGCGAAGTTGGAGTAGGATACGATGCATTAAAGGATAAGTATGTAAACATGATAAAAGCTGGTATCGTAGACCCAACTAAGGTTACTAGATCAGCACTACAAAATGCAGCATCTGTAGCATCAACATTCTTGACAACTGAAGCTGCTGTATGCGATATTCCAGAAAAAAATCCAGCGCCAGCTATGGGGTCACAAGGAATGGGCATGGACGGAATGTACTAAAATTTAAATATATATGATAAAAATAGCCTTGAGGTAGAAAATACTCAAGGCTATTATCTTTTTTGATAGTATTAAATAAAGCATAAGGGAAAGTAATCAAAATATGGAAATAAAGTTGAAAACATGATATATTTATAGTGATATCAATTATGAATAATTTGTGTAGGAGACTAAAATGAGTATTATCATTTTTGCATTAGGATTAATTATAGGAAGTTTTATAAATGTGTGCACATATAGAATACCTAGAGAAGAGTCTATATGCTACCCGCCATCAACTTGTCCTGGATGTGGAGAAAGGATAAAGATCTATGATTTGATACCTGTTATAAGTTATGTGATTCTAAGAGGAAAATGTAGAAATTGCAAAGAGAAAATATCTATAGAGTACCCAATTATAGAACTGTTAACAGCATTCTTGTTCTTATTTATATATTTAACATTTGGAACTTCATATGAAATGATAAAAAATATAGTATTAGTAGCATTTGTAGAAATAATTGCAATAATAGATTTTAAGACCATGGAGGTGTATAATTCCCTAACTTACACAGCCATGGCTATAGGCGTTCTGAATGTCTTTATAGAAAAGTTTATATTTGGAGTTCCTATGTTGACTTATGTATTAGGAGCGGCAATACCAGCTATTTTTATATTTATAATTAATAAGCTTACGGGTGGTTTTGGTGAAGGCGATATAGATATCTTTATAATAATAGGTTTATTTTTAGGAATAAAACTAAATGGATTAACTATGTTTTTTTCTATTATAGTAGGTGCGGTAGGGGCCATAATTTTTATACTAGCTAAGAAGTTAAAAAAGAAGAATGCAATGCCATTTGTGCCGTGTATATTTATTGGGCTTATCATAAGCCTTATATGGGGAAATCAGATGATAAACAGTTATTTGAATTTATTTATATGAACATAAGTTAAGAGGTAAGGAGACTAATTATGGCTATAATGACTAAAAAAAGATTAGGAGATATGCTTCTAGAAGAAAAAAATAACTATGTCTTAGCTGAAAGAATCGTTGGAAAAGCAGAAGTTTTCCGGGAAAAAGCTGGGGAAACTCCTTATTGAAGAGAAGCTTGTCACAGAAGGGGAGATACTAGAGAGGTATTAGAAAAACAGTTAAGTATAGAGAGAGTAAACTTAGAGCTTTATAGCAATATGAGAAAAGATGATAGCTATGCTTAAAGTATGAACTTATATCTTTTGATATGGTTGAGGGGAAAATCAAGATTGCTATATGGGATCCTTTAAATATATTTGCAATAGATGACGTATCCATAGCTACAGGACTTCAAGTTGAAACTTATATAACCTCAAGAAGTCAGATTAAAAGGGCTATAGAGAGATATTATTCCAGTCATCATGTACTCAAAGCCGCAGAAGAACTATCAAAGGAAAAACATAATCTAAAGATAGAATCTGAAACTTTAAGTAATTTTGATGATATAAAAAATGCACCAGTGGTAAAAATGGTTGATTACCTTATAAAAAGTGCCATAGAAGATAAAGCTAGTGATATACATATAGAACCTTATGAGAATATCATAAGGATAAGATATAGAATAGATGGTGAACTTAAAGAAGTATCTACATTTGGTTATAGAAGTGGAGATAACATCTGATAATCCGGGTAAACATATGATGAATAACGGTAGATTTACGTATAATGATTTTGAAGATATATTATCTAGTGAAAAGTTCAATTCATTAATCCTTAGAGTAGAGGATGAATATATGCTTAAACAGGGGTTGTTTGGTATAAACGAGGATGTGTATGCAAATCCAAGAGAAAACTATATAAAGAACGTAGATAAAATAAATATAGCAGATGGAACTATGAATAGGTTAGGCGCATATGTAAGAAGCAGTGGGCAGAATTTTGCATTAAATAAAAGTTTATATAAAGGGAAATAATTCAGGAGAGTATTGTTATTACATAATTAATTATAACTTTAGAGCTAATTGCAAAGATAAAAATATTAATACGCAGATTTTATGTCAAACAGTTATAGAGAATAGTAATAAAGTAGATGAACTTCCTATTAACATAGTTCCGATGCCAGATTTGTTAAAAAAAACACAGCTTCAAGTAAATTTTGAAGCTGTTTTTTCTTTTGAGAATAATATTAATAGAAATTATAGCATGATGAATTTACAAATAAAATGAATCATGGTAAATTTTTGAGAAAATGAGTATAAAAATAATATATATGTCTATCATCTATATAAAGCTTGAAATGTAAAGTATGAGGAGGCATTTATGATGATGAAAAATAAAAGTAAAAAGAAAAAGGGATTTACACTTATAGAAATGATCATAGTAATAGCTGTTATGGCTATAATAGCTGCAATAGCAGTGCCAAGTATTTCAGGAGTTAAAGATAGTGTTGCAAAAAAAGCTGATAAACAAAGCTGTGAAACAATTGAAAGAACGGCAAAAATGGTGTTGGCAGATAAAGATTTGAGTAGTGCTAATGGAACCTACGATGTAACTTTTGCAGATAGTGGTGATGTAATAGTGAAAAATGGATCAAAAGTAGAAGATGATATTGCAAAAGAATTGAAGGAATGTCTTGCAGATATAAAGAAACCGCAAGAAAAAGATAAAACTGGTTTTGTAATCTCTATAAGGAATTCAAAGGTGGAAGTTAAAGTGACATAAGGCAAGCTATAGACAAAATATTATATAAGTAAAAGTGTTAAAAACTATGTGGATAGTTAAGTTTATAAAGTAAAATCATCAAAATGTATATGGTTTCATAAAGACTTTCATAAGTTTATAATTTCACATGCAGAATTATGCGAAATATTTCATATTTTGCATTGACAAGGCAAAAAAAAACTAATAAAATAGTATAAAATACAGAGATTAAGAAAAATAACTTGCATGTAAAATTAAAAAATGAATTAAAAAAATCATTACTCATATATCCCCTGAATAAGGCAGGGAGTATCTACCGGGAACCATAAATTACCGACTATGAGTGAGATTAATTACTTTACTTAAAAGTACATTAATTTCACTTTATCTAAAAGTGGATTTAATGTGCTTTTTATTTTAAAAAAATAAAAAAATCGGAGGTTTGAAGAATTATGGGAAAGATAATTAAAAATGCTTACACATTTGATGATGTGCTTTTAATGCCAAACAAATCGGAAATATTACCAAAGGAAGTATCACTTGGAACAAACTTAACAAAGAAGATAAAACTTAATATACCTCTAATGAGTGCTGGAATGGATACTGTTACAGAATCTAAGATGGCTATAGCTATGGCAAGAGAAGGTGGCATTGGAATAATACACAAGAACATGTCTATAGAAGCTCAAGCTGAAGAAGTAGATAGAGTTAAGAGACAAGAGAACGGAGTAATAACAAATCCTTTCTATCTTCATCCAGATAATACTATAGAAGACGCTCAAAGATTAATGAGAAAGTATAGAATATCAGGAGTTCCAATAACCGTTGAAGGAAAGCTTGTTGGAATGCTTACAAATAGAGATGTAGTTTATGAAAATGATTATTCAAGAAAAATAGAAGAAGTTATGACAAAAGAGAATCTAGTTACTGCCCGTGAAAATACAACATTAGAAGAAGCTAAAGAATTATTAAAATCTCACAAGATAGAAAAACTTCCCCTAATAGATGAAAACAATAATTTAAAAGGACTTATAACAGTTAAAGATATAGAAAAAGCTAGGATTTTCCCTAATGCAGCGAAGGATGAGCAAGGAAGATTACTATGTGGAGCAGCAGTTGGAGTTACAGGAGATGTAATGGAAAGAGTTGATGCTCTTGTGAAGGTTCAAGTTGACGTTATAGTTATAGATACAGCACATGGACATTCTTTCGGAGTTATGGATGTAGTTAGAAAAATAAAGGCGAAATATCCAGAACTTCAAATAATTGCAGGAAATGTTGCTACAGCGGATGCAACTAAGGATTTAATTGAAGCAGGCGTTGACTGTGTAAAAGTTGGTATAGGACCAGGATCAATATGTACAACAAGAGTTGTAGCTGGTGTTGGAGTACCTCAGTTAACAGCTGTTATGGACTGTGCAGAAGAAGCTGCAAAATATGGAGTTCCTGTTATAGCTGATGGAGGAATTAAATTCTCAGGAGATATAGTTAAAGCTTTAGCAGCAGGTGCTTCAGTTGCAATGATGGGATCAATGTTTGCAGGATGTGAAGAAGCTCCAGGGGAAATAGAAATATATCAAGGAAGAAGCTACAAGGTATATAGAGGAATGGGATCTTTAGGTGCCATGGCCTGTGGAAGTAAGGATAGATATTTCCAAGAAGGAAATAAAAAGCTTGTACCAGAAGGTGTAGAAGGAAGAATACCTTATAGAGGACATGTTTCAGAGATAATCTTCCAAATGTGTGGAGGAATACGTTCAGGAATGGGATATTTAGGTTCAGCTAACTTTAAGATTTTGTGTGATACTGCAAGATTTGTAGTTCAGACTTCAGCAGGACTAAGAGAAAGTCATCCACATGATATAAATATAACAAAGGAAGCTCCAAATTATAGTATAGATAGATAAGAGTTCTTATGATAAACTCTTATAGTGCATATAGTAAAGAAAAATAAGAGCTGTTAATTCTAAGAAATAAAAGCAGCTTAAGAGGAGGGTATTCATGGAAAAGAACTTAGTGCTAGTTGTAGATTTCGGTGGTCAATATAACCAGCTTATAGCTAGAAGAGTTAGAGAATGTGGAGTTTATTGTGAAATAATTCCATATAGCTATACGTTAGAAAAAATCAAAGATAAGAATCCAAAAGGAATAATTTTTACTGGAGGTCCTAACTCTGTTTATGGAGAAGGTGCCCCTACAGTTTCTGAAGATATATTTTCATTGGGAGTGCCAGTTTTAGGTATATGCTATGGCGATCAGCTTATGGCTCATACTTTAGGTGGAAAAGTTAAGTCGGCAGAAGTAAGAGAATATGGAAAGACTGAGATAGAACTAGATAGTAGCTCTAAGCTATTTAAAGGCATTGATTTGAAAGATCAATGTTGGATGAGTCACACTGATTATATATCAGAATTACCTCAAGGCTTTAAAATAATCGGAAAAACATCAGAATGCCCTATAGCAGCTATGGAGAATGAAGAAAATAAACTTTATGGAGTTCAATTTCATCCAGAAGTAGAACATACTTTATTTGGACAAAAGATGCTTCAAAATTTCTTATATGAGGTTTGCGGACTTTCAAAGGAATGGACAATGTCTTCTTTTGCTAAAAGCAAGATAGAAGAGATAAAAAATATAGTTGGAGATAAGAAACTTATATGTGCATTATCAGGTGGAGTTGATTCTTCTGTTGCGGCAGTATTAGTTCATAAGGCTGTGGGTAAGAATCTTACTTGTATCTTTGTTGATCATGGCCTTTTAAGAAAAGATGAAGGGGATCAAGTTGAAGAGATATTTAAGAAACAATTTGATATGAATCTTATACGAGTTAATGCTCAAGATAGATTTTTAGGAAAACTTAAAGGTGTAAGCGATCCTGAAAGAAAGAGAAAGATAATTGGAGAAGAATTCATAAGAGTTTTTGAAGAGGAATCTAAAAAATTAGGTGAAATAGCGTTCTTAGTACAAGGAACTATATATCCAGATGTTATTGAAAGTGGAACAGATACTTCAGCAGTAATAAAGAGCCACCACAATGTTGGAGGACTTCCAGAGGACATGGAATTCTCGCTTATAGAGCCATTAAGAGAATTATTTAAGGACGAAGTAAGAGCTGTAGGTGAGGAACTTGGAATTCCACATCATTTAGTATGGAGACAACCGTTCCCAGGACCAGGACTTGCTATAAGGGTTCTTGGAGAAGTAAATGAAGAAAAACTTCACATAACTAGAGAGGCAGATGCGATTTTTAGAGATGAAATTGCAAAAGCGGGACTAGAAGGTAAGATATGGCAGTATTTTGCATGCCTGCCTAATATTCAGTCAGTTGGTGTAATGGGTGATGAAAGAACTTATTGTCACACAATTGCGCTAAGAGCTGTCACAAGTTCTGATGGTATGACCTCAGATTGGGCTCATATACCATATGAAGTTCTAGACAAAATTTCTAGAAGAATTGTAAATGAGGTTCCAGGGGTCAATAGAATAGTTTATGATGTTACCTCTAAGCCACCTTCAACTATTGAGTGGGAATAGTATAACATATATGTATAAAAAACATATGCAAAATTAAATATTTTTAAGATAATAGGCATGAAATTAATACAATATTAACTTCATGCCTATTTTATTTGAAAATATTTAATTGAATGTAACAAATGAACAAAAGGTTCTGACAAATATAGTCATACCTAAAATTGACAATAAAAATAAAATGTGATAATGTTTATATATAGAACTTACATAATTGGAATTTATATATATAGTAATAAAAAATTATTTTAGGAATAAAATTATATAAAATGAAAAATATGTTTACAAATTTAAAATAATTAACTATAATGTTTTTATACCAAAATGAAATGTTATTTTTTTTAACATTTATTTATCAGAAAATTTCAATTAAGAAAATAATAGATAAAAAGTAAAAAATCTTTATTTAAATGTTTGTTATATTGCTGATTTTCAGCAATATTCAATAATAGAAAGAAAATGAAGAGGGGGAAATATTTTATGAACAGAAAGAAACTTGTGGCTACAATGGCCGGGGTTATGGCTCTTTCAGTTGGTTTAACAGCATGCGGAAGCAGCGATGACAAAACACCTGAGGGTAATAAGCCAGTAGAAAATAACACAGAAAATAAAATTTCTTTACAAAAGGCAACTAATCCAGACAAATTGCCTGATGCTGCAAAGAATAGAAAGGATACTTTAGTTGTTGGTCTACAACTTCCAGATGGAATATTCAATCCATTATATGCAGATTCTGCTTATGATCAACAAATAAATGAAACTTTATTTGCTCCATTATTACAATATAAAGCTGATGGTACATTAGAAGCAGCTTTAAGTGAACTTCCAAAGGTTTCTGAAGATAAGAAAACCTACACATTTAAACTAAAAGATGGATTAAAGTGGAGTGATGGACAACCAATTACTACTGATGATATAGAATTCACATACAAAATTATAGCTGATAAAGGTTACACAGGACCTTCTGATATGCCTACTTTAGACATAGTTGGATGGAAAGATTATAATGAAGGAAAATCTAAAGATATATCAGGAATTAAAAAGGTAGACAAGCAAACTATAGAAATAACAGTTGAAAATCCTATAGCTCCAATGGAATCATACCTTGCAGTAACTCCAATTCCAGCACATTATTATGGAAAGAATTATGTTCAAGGTAAGGCTGATGAAACTTTACAACCATTACACAGAAAACCAGAAGTTACTTCAGGAGCATACAAATTCAAGAGCTATACTGAAGGACAAGAAGTTGTTTTAACTGCTAATGAAAACTTCTACCAAGGAACAGCTAAGATTCCTAATTTAATATTCAAAGTTGTAAGTCAGGACACATATCTACAGTTATTACAAACTGGTGAAATAGATATGGTTAATGCTACAATAAACGAAGAAGCAATGGAACAATTAGCTGATATGGAATTCGTTGATGTTCACTATTGGCCAAACAATGGATATGGATATATAGGCTTTAACTTATTAGGAGAAAACTCTAAGTTTAAGGATCCTAAGGTTCGTCAAGCATTGACTTATGGATTAGATAGAAAGACAATTGTTGAAAATGTATATGGACAATATGCATCTCCTATAGATATTCCTCAATCTGCACTTTCTTGGGCATTCAATGATGAAGGAACAGAAAAATATGAGTTCAATACAGAGAAAGCTGCTAAGTTATTAGAGGAAGCTGGATGGAAGAAGAATTCTAATGGAATTCTTGAAAAAGACGGAAAAGAATTTGAAATCAGATTCTTACAAACTACTCCAAATGAAGTTAATGATGCTTTAGTTCCAGTTGCTATAAAGAACTATGAAGCTTTAGGAATTAAATTCACTCCAGAACAAATGGACTTCCCAACATTAAGAAAGAAATTAGATGATGCTAAGGCTGGAAAAGCTGGTGCAGATTATGATATGTACTTCATGGCTTGGGGCTTAAGCCCAGAACCAGACGTTACTACAATATTCTCTTCAAAGGGAACTCAAAACAAGAATGGATACAACAATCCTAAGGTTGATGAATTATTACAGAAGGGACTTAATGAGTTTGATTTAGAAAAGAGAAAGGAAATTTATCATGACCTTTATAAAGAATTAAATTCAGATCCTCCTTATATTTATGTATATCAAAGAAAAGATGGTTGGGCTGTAAACTCTAGAGTAGAAGGATTTACTGCGAGTCCATATAGAAACTTCACTTTAGACATACAAAATTTCACTTTAAAATAATATAGAATATATAAATTATATGGTGCCCGAGGAAAAATTCTCGGGCACTTAAGAAGAAAATTAGAGGGGGATTAGTATGAGGCAGTATATAACTAGAAGATTGCTTGAAATGATACCAGTTATTATAGGTATATCCTTTTTACTTTTTGTAATATTCGCTATGGCACCAGGGGATGCAGTAGATAATATTACGAATCCTAACATATCTCAAGAAAAATTAATGGACCTAAAAAGACAATATGGTTTAGTTGGTAATCCAGTTGAGAGATATTTTAACTGGGCTAAAAAAGCAGTACAATTTGATTTTGGTGACTCAATAAAACATAAGGAAAAAGTGTCTACAGTTATTGACACTTATGTGTGGAATTCATTTTGGTTATCATTAGGTTCATTTCTATTAAGCACATTGATAGCAATACCTATAGGAGTTGTTTCTGCTACAAAGCAGTACTCATTTTTTGACAAGTTCTTTACCATATTCGCTCTGTTTGGAGTGTCCATACCAGCTTTCTTCTTTGGTATGGTGCTAATTAAAATATTTGCAGTAGATTTGAATATATTCCCAGTTTCGGGTATGATATCTACTGGATTAAATGCAACAGGGGTTGCTCACATATTAGATGTAATGAAGCATATGGCACTACCACTTATTGTACTTACATTGATTTCTCTTGCAGGACTTATGAGATATACAAGAACTTCTATGCTTGAAGTTATAAGACAAGACTATATAAGAACAGCTAGATCTAAAGGATTATCTGAGAAAGTTGTTATCTATAAGCATGCACTTAGAAATGCAATGATACCTATAATTACTATACTTGCTATGCAATTGCCAGGATTATTTGGTGGAGCAATTCTTACTGAACAGGTATTTGCTTGGCCTGGAATTGGTAAAGTTGCCATAGACGCTATAAATGGAAGAGACTATCCTTTACTAATGGGCTTTGAAGTCTTACTTGCAATTTTGACTTTATTGGGAAATCTAATTGCAGACGTAACTTACGCATTAGTTGACCCAAGAATAAGGCTTAAGTAGAGGAGGGGTATAGCATGGCAGAAAATAAAGGAGTTGAAAATACTCAAAAATCAAACGTAGAAAAAATAGAATCACCATGGACTGTAGCTTGGAAAAGGCTTAGAAAAAATAGATTAGCTATAATTGGTCTAATAATGCTGATAGTAATGATTCTAGCATGTATGCTTGGACCAACAATATTTAAACTTGTAAAGGGATATGATTATACAGATATGGTTGGAATGAAGTTTGAAAAACCTTCAGGAAGATTCCTTCTTGGAACTGATAACCTTGGTAGAGATGTATTCCTTAGGGTAATAAAAGGTGGACAAATATCTCTATTTGTCGGAATATCAGCTGTATTAATCCAAGTAGTATTAGGTACTATGCTAGGAATAATAGCAGGTTATTATGGTGGCTTAGTTGACAATATCATCATGAGAGTTGTTGACGTATTTATGAGTTTACCATCATTACCATTATTACTTATCGTTGCTGCGGTACTTTCAGATATGAACTTCCCACCAGAATATAGAATGTTCGTAGTTATGTTCATTCTGGGATTCTTATCATGGCCGGGACTTTGCAGAATGATAAGAGGACAAGTTCTCTCTATAAGAGAGCAAGAATATATGCAAGCGGCAGATGCTTTAGGAATTAGAGATAGTAAAAAGATGTTTAGACATATATTCCCAAATGTTGTGCCAATCATAATCGTTAATGCTACATTAGGACTTGGCGGAACTATATTATCTGAAGCCTCATTAAGTTATTTAGGACTTGGAGTTGTTGCTCCTACACCATCTTGGGGAAATTTAATTCAGACGGTTAACGACTTTTATAACTTAAAAAATAGAGGATGGCTTTGGATACCACCAGGAATTTGTATCTTTATAACAGTTATGGCGATAAATTTATTTGGTGATGGATTAAGAGACGCCATAGATCCAAAGCTTAAGAAGTAGGGGGGATTATTATGGCTAACAAAACATTAGTAGAATTCAAGAACTTAAAGACTTATTTCTATACAGAAGACGGCGTAGTTAAGGCAGTAAATGATGTATCCTTCAAGGTAAAAGAAGGAGAAACTGTTGGTATAGTTGGAGAGTCAGGATGTGGTAAATCAGTTACATCAATGTCTCTAATGAGACTTATACCAAATCCTCCAGGAAAAATAGTAGGAGGAGATATATTATTTGAAGGAAGAAGTGTTCTTTCAATTCCAGAAAATGAAATGAGAGAAATAAGAGGAAATAAGATTTCCGTTATATTCCAAGAACCTATGACTTCTTTAAATCCTGTATTTACAGTAGGAAAACAGATATCAGAAGCTATAATACTTCACCAAAACCTAACTAAAGAAGAGGCTAGAAATAAAGCTATAGAAATGCTAAAACTTGTTGGTATACCAAGATCAGACGAAATCGTTGATTCATACCCTCATGAATTATCAGGTGGTATGAGACAAAGGGTTATGATAGCTATGGCGCTATCTTGTAATCCAAAGCTTTTAATAGCTGACGAACCAACAACTGCTCTTGACGTTACTATACAGGCACAAATTCTAGAGCTTATGAAGGATCTTAAAGAGAAGTTGAATACGGCTATAATGCTTATAACTCATGACTTAGGAGTTATAGCTGAAATGGCTGATTACGTAGTAGTTATGTATGCAGGAAAAGTTGTTGAAGAAGCTCCAGTAGAAGAGCTATTCGCAAATCCAATGCATCCATACACAAAAGGATTGTTAAAGTCAAAGCCTAGCATAAACAAAGAAGAAAAAGAAGGAAGGCTTTATTCTATACCAGGACAAGTGCCTAATCCAATAGGAATGCCTGATTACTGTTATTTCTGTGACAGGTGTGAAAAGAGATTTGAAAAATGTAAGCAAGAAATACCTGACTTAAAAGAAATTAAACCAGGTCATAAAGTAGCTTGCTGGTTATACGAGGAGGGAAAATAATGGCAGAAGGAACTGTTTTAAAGGTTGAAAATCTAAAGAAGTATTTTCCTATTAAGGCCGGAGTTATACAAAAAACTGTTGGATATGTAAAGGCTGTTGATGATGTATCATTTGACATAAAGAAGGGGGAAACCCTTGGACTTGTTGGAGAATCTGGATGTGGAAAATCTACTACTGGAAGAACAATTCTTAGACTTCTAGAAAAAACTGATGGAAAGGTAATTTTCAAAGGTAAAGACTTACATTCTTTAAACAAGAAGGAATTAAGAAGTTTAAGACCAGAGATGCAAATAATTTTCCAAGACCCTTATAGCTCATTAAACCCAAGAATAACTATTGGTGAGATAATAGGGGAAGCACTTTTAGAGCATAACCTTGCAACTAAAGCGGAGGTTACAGATAGAGTTCTTCAAGTAATGGAAGTATGTGGACTAGCTCCTTATCATATAAGAAGATATCCACATGAATTCTCAGGTGGACAAAGACAAAGAATAGGTATAGCTAGAGCACTTGTATTAAACCCAGAGTTTATAGTTGCTGACGAACCAGTTTCAGCTCTAGACGTATCAATTCAATCACAAATAATTAACTTGCTTATGGAATCGCAAGAGAAATCAGGTTTTTCATACCTATTTATCTCGCATGACCTTAGCGTAGTTAAGCATATTTCTCACAAAGTAGGAGTTATGTATTTAGGATCACTTGTTGAGCTTGCGCCAAAGGAAGAGCTTTATGCTCATCCAGTACATCCGTACACAAAGGCACTACTTGCAGCAGTTCCAATACCAGACCCTACTATAAAGAAGAACAGAATAATATTAAAGGGAGATATTCCATCTCCTGCAAATCCACCATCAGGATGTAAGTTCCATACTAGATGTCCTTATGCTACTAAGAAGTGTAGTGAGGAAATTCCTGAATATAAATGTGTAGGCAATAATCACTTTGTTGCTTGTCACTTAGTTTAAAAACAATAGGTAGATGAAGAAAGTTTTTCATCTACCTTTGCTTTTAAGAAAAAATTTTAAACTATGGATAAATAATACATAGCATGATATTATAATACTAATGGGGGTGACTATATGGAGAATAATAGAGAGACTAAAGAAAAGATTTCAATGAAAGATATATTTGCAATGATTATAGCGCAATATAGCGTTGTTTTGCCTATAGTCTTTGTTGGATTTGTTATATGGGGAGCACTGATTTGGTTTGTAGTGAAGGTGCTCATGGGAGGATAATATAATTTGTTTTTTTTAAAGTACTAAGGAATCTAGAAAAAAGATTTTTTAGTACTTTTTTGTATATTAAACGTTAACATGCGAAAAAGTAAGGATTATTAGTGAATGTTAGATTAATATATATGAAAAAATTATGATATAATAATAAAGAAATTACAGCATAAACAGGAGGTATAGAGATGAAGAAAATGTTAAGCTTAGATTTATCAAAGATTAATCCTTATGTAGTAGACTATGAAATAGAATATATGCAGGAAATGGTTAAGGATGCTCATAAGAAGCTTCACGAAGGAACAGGAGCAGGTAATGACTTTTTAGGATGGCTTTCATTACCTTATGATTATGACAAGGAAGAGTTTGCAAGAATAAAAAATGCAGCAGAAAAGATAAAGAAGGACTCAGAAATTCTTATCGTAATCGGAATAGGTGGTTCTTATTTAGGAGCTAGAGCAGCTATAGAAATGCTAAATGATAGCTTTTTTAATTCTATAGAAAAAGAAAAGAGAAAAAATCCATATATCTTCTTTGTAGGAAATAATATAAGTTCAACATATATGAATGACCTTTTAAATCTAGTTAAGGATAAAGAGGTTTCAGTAAATGTAATATCTAAGTCAGGAACTACTACAGAGCCTGCTATTGCATTTAGAGTTTTCAAAGACTTGATGGAAAAGAAGTATGGAAAAGAAGGCGCAAAGAAAAGAATATTTGCAACTACTGATAAGAGCAGAGGAGCATTAAAATCTCTAGCAGATGCAGAAGGTTACGAAACATTTGTAATCCCTGATAATGTAGGAGGAAGATACTCAGTATTAACAGCTGTAGGTCTACTTCCAATAGCGGTTTCAGGAGTTAATATAGATGAAATAATGGAAGGTGCAAAGGATGCAGCTGACTATTTCTCTAATGAAAATGTTATGGAAAATGATTGCTACAAATATGCGGCAGTAAGAAATATCTTAAATAGAAAAGGAAAAGGCATAGAGATATTAGTAAACTATGAGCCAAGACTACATTTCATAGGCGAGTGGTGGAAACAGCTTTACGGAGAAAGTGATGGAAAAGACAATAAGGGAATATTCCCAGCAGCAGTAGATTTCTCTACGGACCTTCACTCCATGGGACAATTCATACAAGAAGGTGCGAGAACTATGTTTGAAACAGTTCTTAAAGTAGAAAATGTTCCATCAGAAGTTACAATAGAAGCTTCACCTGAAAATGTTGATGGATTAAACTTCCTTGCAGGAAAGACAATGCAGTTTGTAAATGATAAAGCATTTGAAGGAACACTTCTAGCACATCATGATGGTGGAGTTCCTAATATGATAATAAATATACCTGAAATGACTCCATATTATTTTGGACAGATGGTATTTTTCTTTGAAAAAGCATGTGGAATAGGTGGATATCTATTAGGTGTTAACCCATTCAACCAACCAGGAGTTGAAGCTTACAAGAAAAATATGTTTGCTCTTTTAGGAAAGCCAGGATATGAAGAGTTAAAGGCAGAATTAGAAAAGAGATTATAATGAGAATTTTAGTAGATGGTGATGGTTGTGCTGGACGTGACATAATCGAAAGTATAGCTAAAAAGCATCAGCTTGATTTGATAGTATATTGCGATATCAACCATGTAATTACCTTACAATATGGCGAGGTAAAGGTATGTGATAGTGAGTTTCAAAGTGTAGACAATATACTGTTCAATAACTGTATTGCAAAAGATATTGTAGTGACTCAAGACTACGGTGTTGCTGCTATGGTGATATCTAAAAAAGCATTTGCAGTAAGTCCCTCTGGTTTTATATATGATGAAGGTAATATAGATAGGTTACTTTTTGAAAGACATATGAAAGCTAAAGCAAGGCGTGGAGGACAGAGGACAAAAGGACCAAAGAAAAGATCTAAAGAGGATGATGATAGACTTTTATCATCATTGAACAAGATAATAAAGATGAATAGCTAATATTAAAGGGATATCTGAAAGTTTTTAGATATCCCTTTAAATTCGTAGTGAAATTATCTAAATTCATTTTTGATATCAGATTTTACTTCTTTTGCAATATCTTCAGTGTTTATTATATTAGTATATCCTTGAACTATAGTTGAACTAGAAATGATATTTTTATCTTTTGGGTTTTTAGGCTCACCATTAAATTTATAATCTATAAATGTTCCTTTTGTGAATCCTGGCATAATTAACACCTCCTTAAGAGTAGTGTTGCAAAGGAATAGATTAATTATTCATAAAATTAAGGAAATGCTAGCAAAAGCCTATTACAAAATATGGTATTATAGTATAATTAAAATATATATTATATTGTGGGGGTCTAAAGATGAATGAGATAGAGATAAAAATTGAGTCACAAGAGCCTCAAAAAGGGTCTAATAGTAAAAATATAATCATCGTTAATGAATATAAAAAGAATTTGCTTTACAAATTTATGGTTGGAAATAAGGGACTATGGAAAACTCTTAAAGATTACTCAGAAGAAAAGACATGCCTCTGGAACCCCATAAATGATGGTGAGTATATAATAATGGTTCAGGCGAAGGATAAAGAGAGCAAAAAGAATTCCAGCTATGTGTCTAGGATCTCATATACAATAGGGAAAGAACGAGATGAGGACATAATAGATTATATAACCTTAAATAAGGAAGAATATAGTATAGGAGAAAAGCTCACTTTAGTTGTTGAAACAAATTATGATGAAGTAATGTATAGATACTGGATAAGGGCTTATGATGCATGGGAACTTATAAAAGATTACAGTGTGGAAAATGTGCTGATTTATACAATACAGGATCAAGGAAAGCAGGAAATCCTAGTTGAATGCAAGAACATAGATTCCTCAAACAAATTTGATGATTTTAAAACTGTAAAATTTAATGTAAAAGAATCAATTCCTGTAGAGATTACAGGGTTCACTCCTTTAGTAGAAGAGGATTTCTTAGTTGAGGAAGAGATTGCTTTTAAGGTGAATGTATCAAATAAAGAAAATAAAAATATTTTATATAAATTTTATAAAGCAGATAAGAATGGACATGTAGAATGGAGTCAGGATTATTCAACGAAATCAATTTTTTCATATATAGAAAAGAATACAGGAAATTATAAGCTTTTATGTATGGTGAAGGACATGTATTCTTTAAATGAATATGATGACAGAGCTATTTTGAATTATGAAGTTAAACCTTATAGGGATATAAAAATCCTAAATTTTAATAGTGATATGTCATCTCCACAGCTTTTAAATAGGGATATAATCTTTCAGACAATAGCTAGTGGAGGAAAAGACTTAAGATATAGATTCATTGTAGAAGGTGTTCATGAAGAGGATAGCGGATTTACTAGAATGAATACTTTTCTATGGAAGTCTAAATCAGAAGGCAAGTATCTCATAAAAACTTTTGTAAAAGATGTGTCATCAGAAGAGGAATATGAAGCCATGAGTTCTATGGAGTTTGAAATAACAAAGGAGCAGTATGTTCCTATAAAAATAAAAAATATAGTTATAGATAAGACGAGGAATTATATAAAGGGGGAAGTCATAACTATACGAGTGGATACAACAGGAGGTATTGATCCTTTATACAAGTTTAAAGTATATCATGAAGATGATGAAATAGAGTGCAAGGATTACAGTAAATCAAACTGGATGAGCTTCACTCCGGAAAGTAGTGGAAACTATAAACTTCAAATAAGAGTGAGAGATATTGGCTCTAGTAAAGAATTTGACTGTGAGACCTTTGAATGCTTTAATGTTCAGGAATTTGTACCTGGAACCTTAGACTATATTCTTATGGATGCAAAAGAGTATTATAGAATTAAAGACAAAATAGTTCTCGATGTAATTGCGGAAAATACATCAAATACCTATGTGAAATATGCTCTTACTATAAATGATAGAATTGTTGAGGAAACTTCATATGGAATTAGCAAGAGATATTGTTTTATTCCAAAAGTTAGTGGCAAATATATAGTGTATATCTACAGCAAGAATAAACTTAGCCAGAAGGAATATGACTGCAAAAAACAAGTGAAGATATTAGTTCATGACACTCTTCCTGTTACTGATATAAAAATAAAAGCTAGTGTCCCCATTATATATGTAAATAATGGAGTAGATTTTTTTGTGGAAAGTAGTGGAGGACGTGATGTAGTATATGAATTTTATTTGATGGAAAGAGGAGAATGGAAGAGAGTACAAAGCTATAGCAAGAAAAACTTTTATTCTTTCATTCCATTTGCAGAAGGCATCCATAAGATTTTAGTTCTTGCAAAAAGTTTTCATAAAAAGATTGCCTATGAGGACTATAAGCTCCATGAATTCAATGTAGAGAAGGCAAAAGATCAGGGAGATTCTATATAAATATTAAGGAGAGGTATTATAAAACCTCTTGCACCAAAGAGGGATTACATATACTATAAATATTAGTATATAGACATGGAGGATAACTAATGGAAAGATTAGATAAAGTACTTTCTAACTTAGGTTATGGAAGCAGAAAAGAAATAAAAGCAATAGCAAAAAAAGGAAAAGTGACTGTTGATGGAGTTGTAGTAAAAGATAGCTCAGTTCAAATAGATCCAGAAAAATCTAAAGTTGAAATAAATGGGGAAAGAATTGAGTACAAAAAATATGTTTATCTTCTGATGAATAAAGCTGATGGGTATATATCAGCTACCTTTGACAAGTTTGATCCTACGGTAGTGGATCTTCTTGAGCCAGAAGATGCAGTATTTAGCCCATTCCCCGTTGGAAGATTAGATAAAGACACAGTAGGATTACTTCTTTTAACTAACGATGGAGAATTAAATCACAGACTTATATCACCTAAAAATCACGTTGATAAGGTGTATTATGCCCATATTAATAAAGGCGTAAATGAAAAGGACCAAAGAGCATTTAAAAGAGGAATAACCATTGATGATGGCTACAAATGTCTTCCAGGAAAGCTTGAAATAATAAAGAGCGAGGAAGAATTCAGCGAAGTTCTAGTGACAATTCATGAAGGGAAATTCCATCAGGTAAAAAGGATGTTTGAAGCCTTGGGCAAAAAGGTTACTTATTTAAAGAGAATAAAGTTTGGACCTATAGATTTAGATGAAGAATTAGAAGAAGGCCAATATAGAGAGCTTACAAATGAGGAAATAGACATATTAAAATCAATTTAGACAATGTTTAAAATTTAACAAATAGAATATAAACATAACAAATAAATATGACATTTATTATTCATGAAATAAGAATATAAGAATTTTTTAATGTAAAGATTTTAAAATTACTAATTGCTAATCTTTATGTGGTTGAATAAGAAGGTGGAATTTATTATAATAAATCATGCAAGATAAATAAAAAGATAGATAGCCCCCTTTTTATTTATTCCCAAGCACAACCTTCCCCCAAGGGTTGTGTTTTTTTGTGCAAAAAATTAAGTTATTTCAAAAACTATAGTATAACAATGAAATTAATGGTAATATATAAATTGATAGTAGGATTAGTGAGGGGTGTTATAATTTATGATGGAGTACAAGTCAAAATTGCAAAACGAAGAATTAGATTTATTATTTGAGGCGATTCTAAAATTAAACACTATAGAAGACTGTTATCGATTCTTTGAGGACATTTGTACTATTAATGAGATAAAATCTTTAGAGCAAAGGCTACAAGTAGCCAAAATGCTTCAAGAGAAAAAGACCTATCAGGAAATAGCATATAAAACTGGTGCCAGCACTGCAACAATAAGCAGGGTGAACAAAGCTTTGAATTATGGCAGTGACGGATACAAAACAGTATTGGAACGTATAGACTTAAATAATGAATAATCTTGACTTGTAGAAACATATTAAGGCAAAACTAGTAAGGGGAGGGTAACCTCCCTTTAATATATGAGAATTAAAAAAAATAAAGGATTATGATATAATAATCTTTACATCACGAAAGGGAGTGATTTAATGGATCTAAAATCTCTATTAAATAAGGAACAATATGATGGTGCCACCACTATAGAGGGTCAGGTGCTTATATTAGCTGGAGCAGGAAGTGGAAAGACAAGAGTGCTTACACATAGAATAGCACACATGATAAATGATCTAGATATATATCCTTCTCAAATATTAGCTATAACTTTTACAAATAAGGCAGCAGGAGAGATGAGAGACAGGGTTAAAGCCTTAGTTGGAAATGAGGCGGAACGCATGTGGATTTCTACATTCCATTCAACTTGCGTGAGAATTTTAAGGAGAGAAGCAGACAAAATCGGATATCAAAAAGATTTCAGTATATATGATACATATGATCAAAAAGCTCTTATAAAGCAGTGCATGGCTGAGCTAAATATAAATGATAAGGATATAACTGAAAACGAGATATTGTCCAAAATAGGTAAAGCTAAAGATAATCTTATAGGACCAGCTAGATTTAAAAGGGAAAATGAAGGCAATTTTAGAGAAGATAAAATTGCAAATGCCTATGCATTATATGAAAAGAAATTAAAGAACAACAATGCCATGGACTTTGATAATCTGATTTTTAAAACCATAGAATTATTTAAAAGCAATCCAGATGTGTTAGAATTTTATCAAAGAAAATTCAAATATATAATGGTGGATGAGTATCAAGATACTAATAGAGCACAATATGAATTTACAAGGCTTTTAGCTGATAAATACAAGAACATATGTGTGGTTGGAGATGATGACCAGTGCATATATATGTGGAGAGGGGCGGACCTTAGAAATATTTTAGATTTTGAAAAGGACTATCCTTCAACTAAGGTTATTAAGCTCGAACAAAATTATAGATCTATGGGAAATATTTTAATGGCTGCTAATGAGGTCATAAAAAATAATAGCGAAAGAAAGAACAAGGTTTTAAGGACAGAAAAAGCCAGTGGAGAAAAGATAAAGATATATAGAGCTCCTTCTGACAGAGATGAGGGAGAGTTTGTAGCTGCTCAAATTCAAAAAATCAAAGAGGAGAAGGACAAAAGATATAAGGATTTTGCTATTCTTTATAGAACTAATGCCCAGTCTCGTGTATTTGAAGATGTTTTTATAAAAAGAGGAATTCCTTATAGAATTCTTGGAGGATTAAAGTTCTACGATAGAAAAGAAATTAAAGATATGCTTGCTTATCTTAGGGTAGTTGCAAATCCAGCAGATGATATAAGTTTAAAGAGAATAATAAATGTTCCAAAGAGGAATATAGGTGATGCCACAGTGCTTAAGCTTCAAACTTTTGCTGATGAATCTGAGCAGAGCCTTTTTGATGCAGTGATGGAGGCTGAGAATAATTCTGCTCTTACAGCAAGAAATATAACTTCTATAAATAAATTTGCAGAGATACTGACAGAGCTTAGAGCCATGGGAGAAGTGCTTCCTGTATCAGAATTTATAGAATATGTCTTAGAAGTCACTGGATACTTAAATGAGCTTAAAAATTCTAAAAATCCAGAAGATGAAAGCAGAGTTGACAACTTAGAAGAACTTGTATCAGCAGCAGTAGAATTTGAAAAGACTTCTGAAGAGAAGGGACTTTCAGCTTTCTTAGAAAAGACAGCTTTAATATCTGATATAGACAATTATGATGAGGATGCAGATACCGTTGTACTTATGACTGTTCATAGTGCAAAAGGACTAGAATTCCCAGTAGTATTTATGGTAGGAATGGAGAACGGTATATTCCCAGGAGCGGCATCTCTTAAAGAACCAAGTGAGATGGAGGAATCTAGAAGGCTATGCTATGTTGGAATAACAAGGGCAGAGGAGATTCTATATATGACTTCGGCAGAAATGAGAAGAGTCTTTGGTAGAACCCAATGCTATGAAAAATCAGAATTTCTAAGGGAAATCTCCGATGACCTAAAGGAAAATGTAAATGGCAGAGGAGAGGTTTCAAAGGGGTCCGAGAGAAATTTTGGTGGAGGATATAGAGAAAGTAATGCCTATGGAAGAAATCCTCATGGACTTCAGAGTTTGTATAACAATAATAGTTATAATAATAGGTCTTCAGTTAATAATAAAATTAACCAAGGAAGTAGTATAGACACATCTGAAATGGTAGTTGGAAGAAAGATTAAGCACACAAAATTTGGAGTTGGAACAATAGTTTCTGTAAGTGGAAGTGGCTCTGATAAAAAGATTACTATAGCCTTTGATGCTAATGGCATAAAGCAGCTTTTAGCAGGAAGTGCACCTATAGAATTGTTATAAAATCAGGCTTTATGGAGGAAATAGCTGTGGATAAGGAAAAAAGAATAAAGGAATTAATAGAAGAACTTAATAGATATTCTCATGAATATTATGTCCTTGATAATCCTTCAGTTAGTGATAAGGATTATGACTTAAAATATGATGAGTTGAGAAAATTAGAAGAGGAAACTGGTATAGTGCTTCCTTACTCACCAACGGTTAGAGTAGGCGATGGTGTGCTTCCTCAATTCAAAAAGTACACTCATAAGGCCAGGTTATGGAGTTTAGACAAAGCTCAGACTATAGGAGAGCTTCAGGAGTGGCATAGAAAAAATATAAAGGCGGTGGAGGAGTATAATAGAACTTCAGAAAATCCTCTTCCTCCAGTATCTTATGTGGTAACTAAAAAATTTGATGGTCTTACATTAAACTGTACTTATGATGAAAACGGGGTTTTTGTAAAGGCTGCAACTAGAGGAACAGGAGCTGTAGGGGAAGACATAACAGCTCAAGGAAAGACTATAAAGTCACTTCCCTTAAAGATAGATTATGATTATCAGATAGAGATACATGGTGAAGCCATAATGACTAGGGAAGCCTTTGAAGCATACAATAAAACTGCAGAAGAGCCTCTAAAAAATCTTAGAAACGGAGCTGCGGGAGCCTTAAGAAATCTAAATCTAAAAGAAACTGCAAGGAGAAATCTTACAGCCTTTTTCTACGATGTAGGATATAACGAAGGAACTCCATTTAAGACTTACATGGAGATGATGAATTTCATAAAAGAAAAAGGCTTTTTGATGGATGATTACTTAAAGCAGTGCTCAACTATGGAAGAGATAGAAAAGGAAATAAATTATATAGAGGATATAAGATTTGATTTAAATTATGATATAGATGGTGTTGTAATAGCTGTAGATGATATGAGAACAAGAGAACTTCTTGGATATACGGTAAAATTCCCTAAATGGGCTATAGCCTACAAGTTTGAAGCACAAGAAGCGGTTACAACTTTATTAGATGTAGAATGGAATGTGGGAAGAAGCGGAAGAGTTAGCCCTACAGCACTACTAGACCCTGTTGAACTTGCAGGAGTTACGGTAAAAAGAGCAACTCTAAATAATATGGATGATATCAATAGAAAAGGAGTTAGAATTGGCTCTAAAGTATTCGTAAGAAGGTCTAATGATGTGATTCCAGAAATTATGGGTGTGGTAGAAGAAAGTACAGAAGGAACAAAGGAAATAGTTCCGCCAGCTCATTGTCCTTATTGTGGAAGTGACATTGTTCTAGATGGCGCCCACTATTTCTGCGAGAATACATTGTCCTGTAAGCCTCAAATGGTAAAAAGTATCGTACATTTTGCCTGTAGAGAAGCTATGAACATAGAAGGATTTAGCGAAAAGACTGCAGAACAGTTATTTGAAAAATTAGACATAAAATCTTTAAGTGATTTGTATACTTTAGAAAAAGAAGAATTATTAACTCTAGATAAGTTTGGAGAGAAAAAAGCTCAAAATTTATTAAATGCCATAGAAAAAAGCAAAGACTGCGATTTAAGTGCATTTATATATTCTTTAGGCATACCTAATGTTGGGGTAAAGACTTCTAAGGATTTAGCTAAGAATTTTAAAAGTTTAGATGGAATTAGGAATGGACAGTTTGAAGATCTTGTAGCTATACAGGATATAGGAGATATTGTTGCTAGGAGCATAGTTGAATTCTTCAAAGATGAGAGGATTCAAAAATCAATTGATGATCTTTTAGCTTTAGGAGTGAACCCTAAGTTTGAAGAAACATCAGTTGTAGAAAATCAATTTCAAGGAAAGACTGTGGTTGTCACAGGAACTTTAAAGAACTACTCTAGAGGGGATATAAAAGCAAAATTCGAATCTTTAGGGGCAAAGGTGTCCTCTAGTGTAAGTAAAAAAACAGATTATGTTTTAGCGGGTGAAGCTGCAGGCTCTAAATATGATAAAGCTGTAGAACTAGGAGTTAAAATACTTACAGAGGATGAATTTGATGAAATGACAAAATTTTAAGATTTTCTTAAAATCATTAACATTCCATAAAGTGGTATTTACAAAGCTGCTTTAAAGGAGTAAACTATTAAAATGAGTTAAAGAAAAATTTTGTGGAGGAAATCATATGAGATATAACAATACATGCAAGAAGTCGATATCATTAAAATCATTAATGAAAGACAGCTTAACCACGTTATGCTGGATATCGGTAACATTTACTATAATAGTTTTAATAAGTGTTTTCCTATCCACTCACAATATAATTTACATCAGACTTTTAAACAATTATTATGCTCTTCAAATATCAATGAGTATAACCTTTTTCTTATGGTCTGCTAAATTTTTTACCTATGGCAAGAATAAGACATCAAAATTTACATATTCATTCATATGTCTGCTTTTATCTATAGGTTCATTATGTTTTACAATGCTTAACGTATACTAAAAACTTATAAAAATATATGAAAAAAAGAAGCTGTGTTTTGTTATTCAGCTTCTTTTTTGGCTATAGAATTGTCATTATCTAGAGTCTCATCTTCAGAGTCATCATAAAGTGATTGCTCATCCAATGAATCCTTTCTTAATAAAACTATATTTTGATTTAGCTTTTCTAAAAGATAGTTTTTATACTTCATTTGATAAAACATTTTATTTAAGGTTACAAAAGCAGCAATAGTCATTCCTATAAAGAACAGCATAGTGATTGCTGCGAGAATTTGAATAAATAATACCATAAAAACCTCCAAATTATTAGGATTTTACACTAGCTATATTATATCACAGATTTTTACATCATATAATATATAAATCAATTTTAGAAGACAAGGATATGAAAAAAAAATTAAAGGTAGCAAGTAAATCTAATATAACAATTGATGCAAATATTGAGGCACTAAAAAAAATAAAAATCAATAATGTATATTATAATATAACCAGAATATGCTGGAAGTATGACACTCCATATGTTTTATTATACAAAGATAAAGAAATTGTGGAAATGGTACTAAGAGGACTCAGATATCAGTATTATTTTAAATTTGAAAAATCACCATTAGTAGATTCTGATGAGGTAGAGGGATTTAAAAAAAAGGTAAAAGAACTAGAAGCATCGAAGGGCATATATATAATTACGGGAAAGTTTGATTCTAAAGTAAAGATGAGTAAACATCTATATTTTTTGCGAAAAATTTGGCTCATAGATGGAGAAATGTTTCTAAAGAATCAAAAGTCTCTTAAAGAAATGAATTTTTATAGATACATTCCTAAGTGATTAAATTATTTGAATCCTGTCAATAATTTAAGATAAGATTTTATGATAGGTGATTATATGAAAAAATGTTTGATGATATTTATGATATGTATACCATTAGTATTTAGCGGATGTATAGAAAAGAATTCTATAAAGGATGAGGAAAAAAGGAATACTCCCATAATCAGTCTAGAAAATATGCCTGAGTCCTTAGTATCTTTTCAAACTAAAGATGAAGAAGAGATAGGCTGTGCTTTGTTTGAAGGACTTGTGACACTAGGAGATAGCGGAGAGATTGAAGGGGCATTAGCAAAAGAGTATAAGGTATCAAGTGATGGGATCACTTACGAATTTACGTTACGAGATGATATATTCTGGAGCAATGGCAAGGAGATAACAGCCTATGATTTTGTGGATTTTTTCAAGAACTTATTAGACCCTAAAGAAAAGATAGAAGGGTTAGAGAATATGTACTGCATATTTGGAGCGAAAGACTACAATCAAGGAAAAGGACAGTTCAGTTCTGTAGCTATAGATTCTGTAGATAAGAAAAAGCTTAAAATAAGAATGAATTATAAAGATGATAGCTTTTTATACAATTTAACTCAGCCTAAATTTAGACTCAGAAAAAATTTTAATTTGCTTAAGGACTATAAAAATCAATATGAAAACATAGATTACAGTGGAGCATACAAGATATCATCTATAAAAGATGACAAAGTTTTAAAATTAAAGAGTAACGACAAGTATTGGGACACTGTAAAAGCGCAAGAACTTGATATATCCATAAATAGCAATGAAATGGCTACTGCCGCCTTTGGTCTTGGGAAAGTAGATTTCCTCTTTAATCTTCCATTAACGGAAGGCGAGGACTTAGAAGATTACCTAAATTATGCTTATGTAGGGGATATGTATAGTGTTGTATTTAATATGCGAAAGGATAAGATAGGCGAAAGTTCTGTTTTTAGGAAAGCTATAGAAGAATCACTTAAAGTATTGTATATAAAAGATGACATATACAAAAATGGAGGCTTTGTTGATGCAAGAGGAAATATGAGCTTTATAAGCAGGGAGCAAGGAGCAAAACTGGCCATGAGCAATAATGAACATGATAGTGTGAATTTATCAAAGGTAAATCAGTGGCTTAAAGAGATTAACTTTGATAAAAATACAGATCTTACTTTATTATGCCCCAAAGATAATATGTCTATGTTCTTAGGGGAAAAGCTTAAAAGTGTACTAAAAGAAGAATTAGAGCTTAATGTGAGGACCTCTTACTTAGATGATGAAGATTATGAGAAAGCTTTAAGTAATGGAAACTTCAGCTTTGCTCTAAAATTATTTAAAGATAGCAAAAATCCTAAAGATTTTTTTAGCTACTGGACAAAGGATAACGAGAAGAATTATGCGGGCTATTCATCTCTTGAATATGAAAAGATTTTTCAAAGGTATAAGACATCTTCAAGTGATAGCGATAAAGTTTTACTAAACCAGATACTAAAAAGAGATGTACCATATATACCAATATGCTACACAAGTATGAGTTATGGAGTAAGTCCTAATATATCATCTCTAAAGCTTGATGGAAATAACAATATCAATTTTAAAACCATAGAATTTTCAATGAAATAAAAGTTTCGTCTATGAGCGCAACTAAAGACATCAAGATAGCTAAGTTTAAACTAACCCTAATAAGTTAGACTTAAAAAATCTAACTTATTAGGGTCAGTCTAGTTAAAGCTACTGTGGAGGTTTTTTTATTTTATGAAATCTGTAGGGATTATTGTTCAAAAATATAGATGTTTTAATTTAGGCAGAAAAGACACAAAAATATAGGATAAATTGAGTTATCTGCATTAAAAGAATTTTTTATATCAGTAAATTGTTGCTTTTTAGTTGTAAATTTTACTGACTTATAAAATATAGGAGCTATAGACGAAGTTTCAGGTGTCGGAAGAGAATTTTGTTTAAAGTTTTCTTCACCTATTAAATCCTCTGATTTTTGTGTGAATCCTCTATAGCGCTCTAAATCATTTAGGGGAGGTGGGGCAGGCCAACTACCTATGATTCCTGAAGAAATCAGACCTTTCTTGTAGACATTGACTATTTTATTAGAGATTCTTGGCTCATCCTTAAAAGAATATATGGCAGCTATATAGGAAATAAAATCTTCACCGTAGTAGGAGATTTCCTTCTTGTCCTGTTTTTTTATAAATATTCCTATATTATCATCATATGATAAGGATAGTTTTTCTAATAAAAGTTCTTTCTCCTTGTGAAAGAATTCAGAGTTCATATTTTTATTGAACATGTCGATGTCTATAAGGAGAAGAGAGTATAGATTTATGTCATTACTATGATTATTCTCCTGATTATAAAAATTCTCTACAGCCAAATCCATTAAATCAACTAATAGAAGTTCAGCATCGGTGTCATGAGAAGCTTCATAGTATATATTAAGTCCAAGAAGGAATTTGTACATCTCTTCTGAAGGAAGTTAGTATAGCTCTTCTTTAGAGTTTATAAACATGTTTAATATGTCATTAGATAAGGACTTGTACTGATCCATATCTTGAGCGTTAGGGTCTGTAGAGTACTTATAGTAGGCTGACATTAGCATACATTGATCAGACACCTTGTAGCTCTCATCTTTTATCTCAAAAGCAAGGCTTCCACCATTGGAACCAGTATATTTTTTGTTTACAAACATGCCATCATCATTTCTTAAGTACTTCAAATAAAAGTCTAACTGAGCTTTTGCCATGTGAGAGTATAGGACTCCTAAAGAATAAAGGTTTTTATCTAGCTTTTCAAACTGATAATAGTAATCAGCTAGTTTTAAAAGGCTTAATGTCATATAAACATTACCACTTACAGTGAGTTCTTTTTTAAAAGAGGAGTCGTCCCAGTAAGGTCCATATTTACCCTTGAGTATTTTATCGTGAGCTTTTTTATAAACACATAAAAGTGGAGAATTCTCCTTGAATATGTTAATATCAATATTAGGTGTAGATTTTATCTTTAGGTCCTTAAGGGATGTAGTTATGCCACATCTAGAATTTAAAACTATATGCTTCAATGACTCTCTAGAAAAGTATGATAATTGATTTGATACATTTTCTGGAGTTATGGAGTTGATTCTTAAAAATGGGCCTATATACTTCAATTTTTAAATCTCCTAAAAAAAGTAATCCTTATATAAATAATATGTAAGGGAATGGATTTTAGTGAATATATATTTATCAAATTTAAAAATATCTTAGATGATTTAAAATTTTAATAAGATAAAATATTCAAAGTTGAGTTTAATATACATTGTAGCGAAGGGGAGGTAACATATGAAAAAGTTAATAGTTGCAAGCAATAATCAGCATAAAATACAGGAAATAAAAGAGATTTTAAAGGATGTATCTATAGAGGTTGTATCTCTAAAAGATGAAGGAATTTTTATAGAGGTAGAAGAAGACGGAATGACCTTTAAAGAAAATGCTTATAAAAAAGCAAAGGAGATTTATGATTATCTTAAAACAAAAGGATATGAGAATTTCATAGTTATGTCTGATGACTCTGGAATAACTGTTGATGCTCTTAATGGAGAGCCAGGAGTTTATTCAGCAAGATATGCAGGAGAACCTTCTGACTCAGCAAAAAACAATGAGAAGCTTTTAGCCAATCTTAAGGATGTTCCTTGGGAAAAAAGAGGTGGAAGTTTTGTATGTCATATAAGTCTTATAGATGACAGAGGTATTTCATATGATGCAGAGGGAATAGTTAGAGGAATAGTCACTAAAGAATTAAGAGGCAAAGATGGTTTTGGATACGATCCTCTATTTTATATAGAAAAGTATAAAAAGACTTTTGGAGAAATCCAAAGTGATGAAAAAAATAAGATAAGTCATAGAAGCATAGCTTTAGGAAAAGTCAGAGATATTATAAAAAACATGAAGTAGGGGAGGACATAATAGTGCTTATTGCAGTGCTTAGTGATACGCATAGATACGAAAGCTACATTAAGATGGCAGCTAAAATGTGTAAAGATGCAGATGTAGTATTACATTTAGGTGATAATGTTAGTGATGTAGAAATTATAAAAAAAGAAATAGGAAAAGACGTGATTTTTGTAAAGGGAAATTGTGACATTGAGAGAAGTGCTAAGGTGGAGCAGCTTATTGAATTAGAAAATAAAAAAATACTTATGACCCATGGACATGAGTATGGTGTGAAAAGTAGTTTGCTAAACCTTAATTATCGTGCTAAAGAGCTTGGGGCAGATATAGCCTTATATGGACATAGTCACATTGCCTCTATTGAAAAGCATGATGGTGTATGGTTCGTGAACCCAGGCAGTGTATCTCTTCCAAGGGGATTAAGGCATACTATAGCTTTTATAGAAATTAAAGATGGAGTAATAAATTCTTGGTTAAAGGACATAATGATATAAGGGTATAAAAGAAATTAAAAAAAACTAAAAAAAAGTTATAAAAAGTATTGACGTATTAATTTATATCGTGTAGAATAATCTATGTCGTCAGGACGACGGCACTGATTATGAATCGGGGTGTAGCGCAGATGGGAGCGCGCGTGCTTTGGGAGCATGAGGTCGCAGGTTCAAGCCCTGTCACCCCGACCATTTAAATAAATTATAAAATAATATGCGGGTGTAGCTCAATGGTAGAGCCCTAGCCTTCCAAGCTA
>JALEZF010000066.1 GCA_022773025.1 Clostridium sp.
GGAATAGTTTTTATATGGAAGGAAAAAAAGAAGTAAAGATAGATGAAAAGAAGGGCAATTTAACATTAGAAAATAGAAAAAAATTATCCATTACTGGAGTCGTAGAAGTAATAAGTTTTGACGATGAAAAGATTATACTAAACACAAACCATGGTGGACTTCATATAAAGGGTGAGGGCTTAAAGATGAATAAGCTTGATGTACAAAATGGTGAGGTTATCATAGTTGGAACAGTAAATTCGTGTATATATACTGGAGCAAATGAAAAAGTAGACAATAGATCCATATTAAAAAGGCTATTTAAGTAGGTGATGTTATGGTATTGACTATGGCGTTGCAGGTAAGAATAGTTGTATTTAGTATATTAGCAGGGATACTGACAGGTATCATGTTTGATTTATATAGATTATATAGAGGTTTTACAACTTCAAAAGTAGTGATGATAATTGAGGATATACTATTTTGGATATTAACAACAATAGTTGTGTTTATTTTCCTACTTAACACAAATTATGCTTTCGTAAGTGCTTATGTATATATTTCCATAGGTATGGGGATACTTTTGTATCTAAGAATATTTAGTAGATTCCTTAGAAGCTTTTATTATAAGTTCTTTAAGACTGTTTATAAGTATATAAGGATTGTGGGAAAACATATATCATATCCTTTTAAATTATTGTTTTATAATAGGGATTACCAGAAAAAAGATATCCAATAATGAAAAATAACTTGAATAAAGTCTGAATAGAATTTACAATATAATTATAATAGATTTATTATAAAATAATCTCTTTTAGTGGGGGATTAAGATGAGAGAAAAATTTACTTTAAAAAAGTTAGTATTAACATTAGTTGTGTTATATGCTATAGTTAGCGTTATTGCTCAACAAATAAAGATTACTAAGATTAATCAAGAGATTACAGCGCAAGAAAAACAATTAGAAGACCTTAAGGATAAGAATGCACAATTGCAAGAAGAAGTGGAATTTTCAAAGACTGATGCTTATCTTGAAAGAATGACCAGAGAAAGACTTGGTTATATAAAGCCGGGTGAAGTGCCTGTACTCAATGATGATAGCTTAAAATCACCATAATACAAGTCAAAAATTAAATAATATATTATTAATATTTTAAGGAGGAGTCTTTTTAATATGACCTTAAAGGCAGGAAACATTTTAGAGGGAACAGTAGTTAACATTACCAATTTTGGAGCTTTTATAGAAATCGAAGGAAAGACTGGACTGGTGCATATATCAGAAGTTGCAGACACATTCGTTAAGGACATCAGAGAGTATTTAAAAGAACAAGATAAGGTAAAGGTAAAAGTCATTTCTATAGATGACAAGGGAAAGATAAGCTTATCAATAAAGCAAGCTAACGTAAACAAAAAATCAGCAAGACCTGCTGAAATTGATTGGAGTGCTGAAAAGCCTAAGGCTCCTACTAAGAATTTTGAAGATATAATGTCAAAATTTTTAAAGGATAGTGAGGAAAGATTTCAAGATATAAAGAAGCATCAAGAATCACGTGGCAAGAATTATAGCAAAAAAAGTATAGGCTAATAAATATAGCTCTAAGCTATGCTTAGAGCTTTTATAATGCCTCTAAAAGTTGCATTATAAAGTAGTTAAAAGTTTTTTTATAAAAGTTAAAAAAACATGTTGACACTATAAAAAACATGATATATAATAAAACATGTCGTAAGGCAACAGCAAGATAATAAATATGCTGGAGTGGCGGAACTGGCAGACGCACAGGACTTAAAATCCTGCGGTGCTAAAACACCGTACCGGTTCGATTCCGGTCTTCAGCACCATTATTTTAATATCGCGGAGTGGAGCAGCTGGTAGCTCGTCGGGCTCATAACCCGAAGGTCGTAGGTTCAAATCCTGCCTCCGCAACCAAAAAACCAACTAGGGCGGAATAGCTCAGCTGGCTAGAGCATTCGGTTCATACCCGAAGTGTCGTAGGTTCAAGTCCTATTTCCGCTACCAATTTGTGAGTTAACCTCAATTCTTGAGAGATCAAGTTTTGAGGTTTTTTTATTTTGTAAAAATTTTTATCATTAGTTGAGTTTGTTGTTAATGAACAGTAAGTGATATTTTAAGTTGTGAGAATAAGTTGAAATATAGAAAAAAGGTATTAGTTAAATCAATCTTTTATGAAGGAATTGAAAAATAGATATAAAGTTTAAAATAAATGAGGAAACTGTAAGATAAAAGGTATGTTCCAAAAACTTATCCTCAAAAAATATAAAGGTTTGATTTTTGACGACAATTTTATTTAAAAAAATAAAACTATAAAAATAAAAGTTATCCACAAGCGTATCCACAATATGTAGATAAAATTAAGCGATTTGAACCGATATGTTGTGTGTGCAAAAGGATTTTTCCACAAATATCCAAAGGGGGTGTGGATAAAATAATTGTGAATTAGTTGTTTAGTTTTTTACATATATATGAGTTTATGTCCAACGAAAGTTAAAATAAGGGTATACTAAGTGACATTTATTTCCAGGTATATTTGATATAATGTGTCTATGGAACATTAACTTCAAGGAGGAATTTGAAATGCAAATAGGGGCAGAAATTAATACTTACAAGAGAGAACAAGTGGTTAAAGAAGAAAAGCAGGAAAGAAAAACTGCGGATTTATATAAAATTATAATATATTTTATATTGAGTATGCTTGTAAGCAGGGCTATATTAATCAATGAAACAGCGCCTTTTGGTGTGGCATTAGTATTGACTATAGTGAAGAGTAAAGATAAGAAGCTTTCCTGTTCGATGATAGTTGGAAGCTTAGTGGGATATGCCACGTTATTCTCCACAATTAAGGATGGACCTCTTTATGTAATGGGGTTAATCACCATAGGTGTGGTAAATTATGTTTTATCAAAGATTGATTACAAAAAAAAACTAGGGACTATATTTGTACTTATGTTTTTAGAGATAATAGGTTATAGACATATTATGTATAGCTATAATCTAGGGATAAATGTTTTGATGGCAACATTTAATCTAGGATGCATATTCCCAATATATTTTATTATGGACTACGCTTTATTATGCAGTAAGGAATTAAAAACGAAGCACCTATTTAATAGCGAAGAAATAATAAGTATGACAATAATAGGATGTCTTGTGATTTCTGGTACATGGGGAATGAGTATTTGGGGAATGAGTCTTAGAAATATATTTGGACTTATTTTTATAATGGTTACGGCATATATAAATGGAAGTGCTGTAGGGGCAGCAGCGGGAATTGCCATGGGAATAATAGTTGGAATGTCTTCCAATAATATGATGAATTTCATAAGTATATACGGGGTATGCGGACTCATAGTAGGAGTATTCAAGGAGACTGGAAAGTGGTTTACAGCTCTAGCCTATATAGTTATATTTTCTATATTGAAATTTTATTCCGGCATAAATGAGGATATAAAGCTATTAGAAGGCGTTGTAAATATGGCAATGTTTCTTATGATACCAGAAAGAATTTATGATAGGTGGTCATTAGAATTTGACTGGGAAAGAAAGCAAGAGGTAGTAGGAAAGGATTATATAGATAAGATAAAAGAGACCTTCAATAAAAAGCTAAATAGTTTTTCAGATATATTGGGATATATGTCCACAACCTTAAATGATTTAGTGGATAACGACAAAATCTTTATGCAGAAAAAGAGCAGTGGACTTATAGAAAATTTAGCTGATAAGGTTTGTGGAAATTGTGATATGAGATCTGCTTGCTGGAAGAGGGAGTTTCACTACACTTATGCTGCCTTTGGAGAGCTTATACAAAATTATCAAGAAGATAAGGATGTTATGCCAATAGAACTTGAAAGAAAGTGTATAAAGAGAACTTCTTTATCAAAGGTTACAGAGGATATAGTAAATAGCTATATAATCAGTGAGATGTGGAGGAAGAGGTTAAGCGAAGGAAGGGAACTTTTGTCTGGACAGATTAAAAACATGGCTACAACTATAAATGGAATAATGGAGGATTTCGATAAAGAGGTTAATTTTGATGTAGAGCTAGAAATGACTCTTAGAAAAGCTTTAAACAAAAAGGATTTAGGGATAAAGGATATTTTGTGTTATGAGGATAAATATAATAGACTTCATATAAATATGGAAGCCTGTCATTGCGGAGGAAACCAAAAGTGTATAAAGCAGGTGCTTCCTTTAGTTAATGAGGTCAGCGAGAAAATAATGTGTGTAGGAGATGAAGGCTGCAATATAGATGGGAAAACTGGAAGGTGCAAAATAGTTTTTGAAGAAACGCCAAAGTATCATGTTGCTACTTATGTGCAACAATTAAATAAAGAAGGTGAAACTTTTAATGGAGACAGCTACAGTTTTGAAAAGCTTGCTGATGGCACATATATGACGGTAATAAGTGATGGCATGGGCTGTGGCTATGATGCTTACAAGGAAAGCAAAGCCTCTGTAGAGCTTATTGAGAAATTTGCTGAGTCTGGTTTTGGAAGAGAAGCTACTATAAACACTGTAAATTCTATAATGGGAATAAGGTTCTCCGAAGAAGAAAAATTCTCTACCTTGGATTTGAACAGTGTAGATTTGTATGATGGCAATGTGACCTTTATAAAGGTTGGAGCGGGAGAGAGTTTTATAAAATCAGGAGAAGATGTTGAAACTATAAGGTGTAAAACCCTTCCTATAGGCGTTCTTGATAAAGTGGATTTGGATGTAATAGATAGAAAAGTAGATCATGGGGATATGATACTGACTCTCAGTGATGGAATTATAGATGCAGGAAGGAAAGACTGGGTAGCAGAGTATTTGAAAAATCTTCAATGTAATAATCCTAAGGAGCTAGCAGAAGATATATTGAATAAGGCTAAGGAACTAAGTGGTGGCAAGGTTAAGGATGATATGACTGTAATCGTATCGAAGATATATAGTTTGTATTAAAAGAGTCTTAGAACTGGTCTTTAATCAGATTGGTTCTAAGACTTTAAATTTTTATTTTAATTTGTGAATATATGATATAATATTTATCATGAAGTTTTAGGATGTGAAAATATGAAAGAAAAAGTGTTTAAATATATAAAAGAAAACTCTATGATAAATGAAGGCGACAGAGTCCTTGTGGCCCTTTCAGGAGGTCCAGACTCAGTATGCCTTTTAAGTGTTTTAAATGAACTTAAGGAAGTTTTAAATATAGAGATATTTGCAGCTCATCTAAATCACTGTATACGTGGTGAAGAGGCGGATAAGGACGAGGAATATTCTAAAAGTCTTTGTGAAAAGCTAAAAATTAAATTTTATTCTCGTAATGTGAAAGTAGAGAATATGGCAAAGGAACTAGGGATTTCAAGTGAAATGGCAGGGAGAAAAGCTAGATATGATTTTTTTGATGATATAAAAGAAAAAGAACATATAAATAAAATAGCCTTAGCTCACAATGCAAATGATCAAGCGGAAACTATTTTGATGAGACTTATGAGAGGAACGGGAATGGATGGTCTTGAAGGAATAAAGCCCATAAGGGAACACAAGTATATAAGACCTATTCTTTGCTTAACTAGGGCTGAAATAGAAAATTATTGTGATGAAAAGTGCCTTGATGCTAGAATAGACAAGACGAATCTCGAACCAATTTATGCTCGAAATAAAGTGAGACTAGAACTTATACCATATATTCAAAAGAATTTTAATGAAGATATAATAAATACCCTAAATAGATTTTCTAATATAACTTCCAGAGATAATAGCTATATGGAGGCTATGACGGAAAAAGCATTTAAAGAATATGTAGTGATTTTAAAAGATAGAGTGGTTATAGGAAAGGAATGTTTTAAAGAACATGGCGCTATAGTGACGAGAGTTATTAGAAAAGCTATTGAAACTATAGTAAATAGCCTAAATAATTTTCAGCAGGTTCATATACTGGACATAATAAATTTGCAGAATACAGAAGGAAGCAAATACATAAATCTTCCTATGAATGTTGTTGCAGAAAATGACTATGGTGATATAGTATTGAGAGTTAATAGTGATGATACCAGCGAATATTCTCCTTTACAAATATCTTTAAAGGATTTTGATAAGAAACAATTACAAAAAGGTATATTCATGGGCAGAATATTTAATTATAATATATTTATTAAGCTTATTATGAAAAATAAAAGCATAAATATAAAAGGAAATGATTATACTAGATATTTTGAATTTCCAGAAGATAGTGATATAGTTATAAGGCAGAGAGAACAAGGCGACAAATTTGTACCCTATGGAATGAAGGGAAGCAAAAAATTAAAAGATTTATTTATGGATATGAAGATTCCAAAGGAAAAAAGAGAAAAAACACCAGTGGTGCTATTTGATAATGTTATTACTTGGATTGTTGGATACAGGACTAGCAATAACTTTAAAATAGATAAAGATACAAAACAAATATTAGAGATTAAAGCTGAATGGGAGGATACCACTTATGATGAATAGTGATATTAAAGAAATTATTCTTACAGAAGAGGAAATAGGAAAGAAAGTCGAAGAAATGGGGAATGCTATAAGCAGAGATTATGAAGGCAAGGATTTAATGCTTGTTGGTGTTCTTAAAGGGTCTGTTATGTTCATGTCTGAGATTATGAAGAGGATAACAATTCCTTGTACTATAGATTTTATGGCAGTTTCAAGTTACGGAAATTCTACCACTAGTTCAGGAGTTGTTAGAATTTTAAAGGACTTAGATCATTCAATCGAGGGTAAAAATATAGTTATAATAGAGGATATAATAGATTCAGGAAATACACTTCAATATCTTATAGACTATCTAAAAGGAAGAGGTGCTGCCAGCGTAGAAGTAGCTTGTTTATTAAACAAACCAGCAAGAACAGTTGTGCACATAGATGCTAAATATTTGGGCTTTGAAGTTGAAGATTATTTCTTAGTTGGATATGGATTAGACTATGCTGAAAAGTATAGAAATTTACCATATATAGGTATATTAAAGGAAGAAGTTTATAGATAATTCATACATAGCGTTATTGTAATGAAAAATCAACTATGATAGAATTTTATAGAATGAGATTTTACTAGAAAGAGAGGGGGGCAACCTATGAAAAAATTTTCAAGCTTAACCATATGGATAATAGTCCTTATGCTTATGGGTGTATCAGCTATGTTTCTATTGGAAACTAATAAATCAAACAATTCAATTGCTTTTAACGAATTTCAACAGGAGTGGAAGCAAAATAATATAAAGAGTATAGAAGTTAAAGAAGATGGAATGACTGTAGAGGGAGTTCTAAATTCAGGAAAGACTTTTGTAACTATAGTTCCGTCTACTAGATTATATCAGTTTATGGGAGCTAATGAAAACACAGCTATCACAGAGACATATGAGGAACCAACTACTTTGCCAGGATGGATCAGCATAATTCCAACAGTGATCCTTATAGTTATGCTATTTGGACTTTGGTTTATGTTTATGCAGCAGGCACAAGGTGGCGGCGGCGGAAATCGAGGTGTGATGAACTTTGGTAAAAGTAAGGCTAAAATGGCCGCCCCGGATAGCCGAAAGGTTACATTTAATGATGTAGCAGGAGCAGATGAGGAAAAAGAGGAACTGGCGGAAATCGTAGATTTCTTAAAGAACTCTAAGAAGTATATAGATGTAGGAGCGAGAATTCCAAAGGGTGTCTTGCTTGTAGGGCCTCCAGGTACAGGAAAAACACTTTTAGCAAAAGCTATAGCTGGAGAGGCTAATGTTCCATTTTTTAGCCTTTCAGGTTCTGACTTTGTTGAGATGTTTGTAGGTGTAGGTGCATCAAGGGTAAGAGATTTATTTGAGCAGGCAAAGAAGAATGCGCCATGTATTATATTTATAGATGAAATAGATGCTGTTGGAAGACAAAGAGGCGCAGGACTTGGTGGCGGACATGATGAAAGAGAGCAGACTTTGAATCAGCTTCTTGTTGAAATGGATGGATTCGGAGTTAATGAGGGAATCATTATGATAGCAGCTACAAATAGACCTGACATCTTAGATCCAGCACTACTTAGACCAGGTAGATTTGATAGACAAATCTTAGTTGGTGCTCCTGATGTTAAGGGAAGAGAAGAGATCTTAAAGGTTCATGTAAGAAACAAACCTCTTTCAGAGGATGTTCAACTAGATGTATTAGCAAAGAGAACTCCAGGATTCACTGGTGCAGATTTAGAAAACTTAGCTAACGAAGCAGCACTTTTAGCTGTTAGAAAAGAGAAGAAGATAATCACCATGGAAGAAATGGAAGAAGCCATCACAAGAGTTATAGCTGGTACAGAGAAGAAGAGTAGAGTTATGAATGAGGATGAAAGAAAACTTACTGCTTATCATGAAGCTGGTCACGCAGTTGTAATGAAGCTGTTACCAAACTCTGACCCTATTCATGAGATTAGTATAATACCAAGAGGTATGGCTGGTGGATATACTATGAGTCTACCAAAAGAAGATAGAAGCTATACTTTAAAGTCTAAGCTTTTAGACGATATGGTAGGATTACTTGGTGGTAGAGTAGCAGAAAAATTAGTTCTTGGAGACATAAGTACTGGTGCAAAGAATGATATAGATAGAGCAAGTACTATTGCAAGAAAAATGGTTACAGAGTATGGTATGAGTGATGTTATAGGACCAATATCTTTTGGTGAAGAACATTCTGAAGTATTCTTAGGACGTGATTTAGGTCATGGAAGAAACTTTGGTGAGGATATAGCCTCAGAAATAGATAAAGAAACAAGAAAGTTTATAGATACAGCTTATGAAAAAGCTCAAAAGCTATTAAGTGAGAATGTATCAAAACTTCATGCTGTTGCAGAAACTCTTTTAGAAAAAGAAAAAATAGATGGTGTAGAGTTTGAGGAAATTTTCATGAATTCTTAAAATCGCAATTCGTAACTTAGTTGAAAATTAAGTTGCGAATTTTTTTGAAAATTTGATATTATAATTCAAAATCAACTTCTTTAATAGAAGGCTAAATGATATAATAATCATATGCTTAATGAAAATTAGTAAAAAGGAGGAAAGTTGCTTACTTAGCAACTGATGGGAAATGAAAAGTGATATCGAAATAGCACAAAGTGCAAAGATGGAGCCAATTATTAAAGTGGCAGAAAAGCTTGGATTAAACGAAGAACAGATTGAGTTTTACGGGAAATACAAATGTAAAATATCATTAGATGTACTTAAAAATTTAAATACAAAAGAAGATGGAAAATTAATTTTAGTTACAGCTATTAACCCAACTCCAGCTGGAGAAGGTAAATCAACAGTTACAGTAGGTTTAGGTGATGCTTTACGTAAGATGGGAAAGAATTCAGTTATAGCCTTAAGAGAACCTTCTTTAGGACCTGTATTTGGAATTAAGGGAGGAGCTGCCGGTGGTGGATATGCTCAAGTAGTTCCAATGGAAGATATAAATCTTCATTTCACTGGAGATATGCATGCTATAACAGCAGCAAATAATCTTTTAGCAGCAGCTATAGATAATCACATACATCAAGGTAATGCATTAAAGATAGACTCAAGAAGGATAATATTCAAGAGAGTTTTAGATATGAATGATAGAGCTCTTAGAAATATAGTTGTTGGCTTAGGCGGAAAAGCTAATGGATTCTTAAGAGAAGACGGATTTATGATTACAGTTGCTTCAGAAATCATGGCTATATTATGCCTATCTAAAGACTTACAAGATTTAAAAGAGAGAATGGGAAATATATTAGTAGCTTACAATTTAAATGGTGAGCCTGTATATTGTAAGGATTTAAAAGTACAAGGTGCTATGGCAATGCTTATGAAGGATGCTATAAAGCCAAATCTTGTACAAACATTAGAAAACACTCCAGCGCTAATCCATGGTGGACCATTCGCAAACATAGCTCATGGATGCAACAGCTTAACAGCTACAAAGATGGCTTTAAAGTTAGGCGATTATGTTGTTACAGAAGCAGGATTCGGAGCGGACCTAGGAGCTGAAAAGTTCTTTGATATAAAATGTAGATTTGGAGGATTAAAGCCACAATGTGTTGTAATAGTTGCTACAGTTAGAGCGTTAAAGCATCACGGAGGAGTTAAGAAAGAGGATTTAGGTACAGCAAATGTTGAAGCTTTATCTAAGGGAATAAAAAATCTAGAAAAGCAAATAGAAAATGTGAAGAGCTTTGGAGTTCCAGTAGTTGTTGCGATAAATAGATTTGTTACAGATGGAGAAGAAGAACATGAGTATATTAAGAAATTCTGTGAATCTATGGGAGTAAAGGTTGCTCTAGCTGATGTATGGGCTAAAGGCGGCGAAGGTGGAATTGCTTTAGGAGAAGCTGTCCTAAAGACTATGGAAGAAGAAAAGAGTGATTTCCATCCAATATATAGCGAAGAGCTTTCTATAAAGGAAAAGATAGAGGCTATAGCTAAGAATATATATGGCGCTGATAGTGTTGCTTATTCTACTCAAGCTAACAAGCAAATAAAAGAATTAGAGCAATTTGGACTAGATAAAAAGCCTATATGTATGGCAAAGACTCAATACTCTCTATCAGACAATCCATCATTACTTGCAAGACCATCAGGTTTTGAAGTATCAGTTCAAGAGGTAAGAGTTTCAAATGGAGCTGGCTTCATAGTAGCGCTTACAGGAAATATAATGACTATGCCAGGACTTCCAAAAGTTCCAGCAGCAGAAAAGATGGATATATTGGAAAATGGAGAAATAGTAGGTCTATTCTAATAAAAAATAATAAAACTTTCATGGGGTAGAATCCTGTGAAAGTTTTATTTTTAGATTAAGCCATGATTTTCTTCATACTCCTTGACAAAATACTGTAAATTGCTAAAATAATATTGTTAAATATTGAATAATTAAATTCTATAAGACTGCATAAATTAAAAAATAGACTTAAATTTTATTATAAAAGCAGCAAGATGCTGCTTTTATAATTATATAGGGGCGGTGTAAATATTATGATTCTACTAATAGATGTAGGAAACACAAATATTGTTTTAGGAGTATATGATAACGAAAATCAAAGACTTATTGGAGATTGGAGATTATCCACGGATAGCAAAAAGACCTCTGATGAATATGGTATAGAAGTTATGCAGCTTTTTGCCCATAAACATTTTGAAGTGAGTGACATAAAGGGTGTCATATTATCATCTGTAGTTCCAAATGTAGTGTATACATTAGAGCACATGATAAGAAAGTTTTTTGACAGAAATCCTATAATAGTAGGACCTGGAATAAAAACAGGAATAAATATAAAATACGATAATCCTAAGGAAGTAGGAGCTGATAGAATAGTTAATGCAGTTGCAGCTCACGACCTTTACAAAAGACCTGTAATAATAATAGATTTTGGTACAGCTACAACTTTCTGTGCTGTAAATAGAAATGGAGACTATCTAGGCGGAGCTATCTGTCCAGGAGTAAAAATTTCTTCAGATGCATTATTTGAAAGAGCAGCAAAGCTTCCAAGAGTAGAGCTTGTAAAGCCAGAAACTATAATATGTAAGAATACCGTATCAAGTATGCAGGCAGGTATAGTGTTTGGATATATAGGTCAGGTTCAATACATAGTAAATAAGATGAAAAAAGAAATGATGGAAATGGGTACTGAAGAGCCTTATGTAATTGCAACAGGAGGGCTTGCTAGACTTATATATGAAGAAACAGATTGTATAGATAAGATAGACCCGCTTTTAACATTAGAGGGATTAATCCGCATATACGAGAAAAACAAGGAGTAGATAAGGTGAACATAGGAAAAAGTGAATTCCATGAAGGTATTTTTCTAGCACCTATGGCTGGCGTTACAGATATAGCCTATAGAGGACTTTGTAAGCTTATGGGTGCTGATCTTGTATATACAGAAATGGTAAGTGCAAAAGGTTTGCTTTATAACAACAAAAATACTACAGAACTTCTAAAGCTGTCACAGGAAGAAAAACCAGTGGCAGTTCAACTTTTTGGCAAAGACCCTTATATATTAGCAAAGGCTGTGGAAATGTTTAATGATAATGAAGATGTCTTGCTTATAGATGTAAATATGGGATGTCCAGCACCAAAGATAGTGAAGAATGGAGAGGGATCTGCCCTTATGCTAGAACCTCACTTAGCAAGAGATATCATAAGAGAGATGAAAAAGGCTTCTGTAAAGCCTGTAACTGTAAAGTTTAGAAAGGGTTTCTACAAAGAAGATAGTCTAGCTTCTGATTTTGCTAAGTATGTAGAAGAAGGTGGAGCAGATGCTGTAACTGTTCATGGAAGAACTAGAGAGCAGATGTATGAAGGAAAGTCTGATTGGAGCATAATAAGAGATGTGAAAAATTCTGTTTCAATTCCGGTAATCGGTAATGGTGATGTGTTTTCTGCTAAAAATGCTTTAGAGATGAAGCAATTTACTGCATGTGATGGAGTGATGGTAGCTAGAGGTGCTATGGGAAACCCATGGATTTTTAGAGATATAAAAGATGCTTTAAATGGTAATCCTCAAAAGGAAGTGTATGATTCAGAAAAGCTTGATATGTGTATGGAGCATTATAGATTAGCACTTACTTATTATGATGAATATAGGGCAGTTAGAGAGATGAGAAAGCAAATTGGATGGTACTTAAAAGGAATCCAAAATAGTACTACTATAAAAAATCAAATAAATAGTGAGAATGATAGTAAAAGAGTTTTAGAGATAATAAGCGAATTTAAAAATAGTTTGATATAAAGGTGTAAGAATTATAATTAGGTACTTAACTGTCAATGTATTGAATAGATATATAGCATATCAATTCATAAGCAAGGGAATAATATAAATTTTAGTTAAGTTGACAACAATTATTTCACTGGTCTATAATGTTTTAAATGTACAAATGAAACTAGTGAAATCAATTGTAAATAAATAAACCATAAGATATAATGGTTACTATGAAGATTAAAGGGGAGTTAGAAAAATGAGCGAGCAAAAAAAATATGTAATGACCTATGAGGGAATAAAAAAATTAGAGGATGAATTAGAGTTTTTAAAGACTGTAAAGAGAAAAGAGATAACTGAAAAGATAAAGGTTGCTCTAGGTTATGGGGATTTAAGTGAAAACTCTGAGTATGATGAAGCTAAGAACGAGCAGGCATTTGTTGAAGGAAGAATAATTCAACTTGAAAATATGCTTAAAAATGCTAGTGTTATAGATGAAAGCGAAATATCTACAGATACAGTAAACATAGGTTCAATAGTAAATGTTAAAGATTATGAATTTGATGAAGAAGTAGAGTATTCAATAGTTGGATCAGCAGAAGCTGATGTAATGAAAAATAAAATATCAAACGAATCACCAGTAGGAAAGGCACTAATGGGCAAAAAAGTTGGAGACGTTGTAGATGTAGTAGTTCCAGGTGGAGTTTGTAAGTATGAAATACTAGGAATAAGAAGAAGTTAATAACGGAGGTAGTACAATGGCTAATGAAGAAATAAACATTAAGGCTGAAGAAGCTAAGTATAGTGAACAGGAAGCCCTTAGAAGACAAAAACTTGAAGAGCTACAGGCACAAGGAAAGGATCCTTTTGATGTATACAAAGTAGAAAGAACTCATACATCAAAGGAAGTGAAGGACAATTACGAAGAGCTTGAAGGAAAAACAGTAACAGTAGCTGGAAGACTTATGTCAAAGAGAGTTCAAGGTAAGATTGGATTTGCTGATATAAATGATAGAGATGGAAAGCTTCAATTATTTTTAAAGGTAAATAACTTAGGAGCAGAAAGACTAAAGGAATTCAAAACTTTAGACCTTGGAGACTGGGTTAGTGTAACTGGAGAAGTATTCAAGACAAAGACTGAAGAGATAACAGTTATGGTTCATGAATATGAGCTTATCTCTAAATCATTAAAGCCACTTCCTGAAAAATGGCACGGATTGAAAGACCAAGATTTACGATATAGACAAAGAGAAGTTGATATCATAACAAATCCAGAAGTTAAGGAGACTTTTATAAAGAGATCAAAAATAATAAAAGCTATAAGAGAATTCTTAGACAACTTAGGATATATGGAGGTAGAGACTCCAATTCTTTCTCCAATAGCAGGGGGAGCAGCTGCAAGACCATTCATTACACATCATAACGCACTAAACATAGACATGTATTTAAGAATAGCCACAGAGTTATACTTAAAGAGATGTATAGTTTCAGGTTTTGAAAAGGTGTATGATATGGGTAAGAACTTCAGAAATGAAGGAGTATCTGTAAGACATAATCCAGAATTTACTATGATAGAGTTATATGAAGCTTATGCTGATTACAATGATATGATGGTAATTATGGAAAATATGGTTGCATACGCTTGTGAAAAGGTTAATGGAACAACAAAGATAACTTATGAAGGAACTGAAATAGATCTTACACCACCTTGGAGAAGAGCTACTATGGTAGATCTTGTTAAGGAGTATAGTGGAGTAGACTTTGACTCTATAAATAGTAATGAAGAAGCTAGAGCTATAGCAAGGGAAAGAAAACTAGAGTTTAAGAAGAGCATAGATGATTGTACAAAGGGTGATATACTAAATGCTATGTTTGAAGAATATGCAGAAGAGCATTTAATTCAACCAACATTTGTATGTGATTATCCTGTAGAAATATCTCCTCTAACAAAGAAGAAGAGGGGAAAAGAAGGCTTCACAGAAAGATTTGAAGGATTCATATACGGAAGAGAAGTATGTAATGCTTACTCTGAGCTTAATGACCCTATAGTTCAAAGACAAAGATTTGAACAACAAGCAAACGAAAGAGAGCTTGGAGATGATGAAGCTTATGTTATAGATGAGGACTTTATGAGTGCTCTTGAAACAGGAATGCCT
>JALEZF010000075.1 GCA_022773025.1 Clostridium sp.
GAAGAAGATAGCAACAAGACTATCTTTGTTATTTTCATATTATATTATTAATTTCGATAATATTTTTAATCTTAAATTTTATCCACAACTAATAATAGAAAAACCCTCTGTTTTTAAACAGGGGGTTTTTCAACAAACTGAAGTCTGAATAACTTTTAAAAGTTATTCAGACTTCTATAATAAAATATTTTATTTAGCAATAGTTTTCTCTACTTTAGGTGATTGATTAAATAAAAACATTATATATCTTACAAGAATATAAATCACAATTATAGTAGCTATTAACTGTTGAGCTATTACCACATATTTTAGAAAACCGAAGTTATATTCTTCCTTTAATAAAAATGCAGATGCTCCATTAGTAGCTATTCCGCTTATTACCATGGGAAACGTAAAAGCTGAAAAGCTTGGATAGAACTTTAAAGTTAGAAGTTTCACCATGGCTATAATTACCACAGTGTATAAAACAAGTGATAACACAGTCAAAAATCCAACTATATACAAATTCTTATCTGAGAAAGATTTCATATAAGCTGCTAATGCTAGACTTGCTGGTGCAGCAAAAATTGCAAAAGTAGGTGATGCAGCCTCAGGAATTCCTTTTATCTTTACTACTCTATATATAACTATTGGCAATAGAACCAGTAATGATGCAAAAGCAAACCAAAAAGAAGCTTGTCCTACAGGAATCATTTTAAAAGCTGGCGCTGTTATTCCTGCAGTTCCTATTCCTACATATACTATAAACACGCTAGGAAATATCTTCTTTATATCGAATTTCACTATAAATCTCATAGTATACATTACTATAAATATTACATGAATGATTATTCCTAAAGCCCATATAGTAATAGCTAAAGTATTTTGCCCTAAAGTTTTAACATAAGCTCCTAAAAGCATAAGTGCCATAGAATAAGTTGGTGCTACACTTAGCATAACTGGATTCTTGAAATCCTCTGCCACAGCCTTTGGTGCTATTATTACCTTCAAAGTAAGCAGAACTATAATTACAGCTGATATTATTCTAAAAACCGCTAATATAGATGGATTTAAATTTACTATTAAATTTGCCAGGGCTGCTAATGCTAAGGCAACTCCTGCTATAGGTATAGGTATTCTTTTTATAAAATTACCCATTAACCTCACCTACTAGTTCATCAGTGTTTTTTATGTTTAATTCTCTAATTATTACTTGCGCTACCTTTTCTGCCATTTCTCCAGTAAATCTTATACACTGCTCTTTATGTTCCCCTGAGGCCATATCCATTCCTCTTGTCTGAACTGAACAACATAAACATTTGTGATTTTGTCTAAAGCTGTCTTGAACCTCATACGCTAAATCTAAAGTATGTTGAACCTTTGGATCTCCACCTTCAGTTCTTCCAAAGAAGTATCCTAACGCCAAAATTGCACCAGTAACTGCTCCACAAGTACATTTTGATCTTCCTATTCCTATTGGAAATCCTGATGCTGCTGCTATAAGAGCTTCCGGCATATCTTTATCTATGTTATTTCTTATGGAGCTTACAACTGCTTCCGAACAGAAAAACTTTCCTTGTCTATATAGGCCTTCTGCTTCTTCTTTTATTTTTTTAACACTTACTTCTTTTACCATTACAAAATCCCTCCACCATATTATTTTTAAGTTTATTGCAAATTTATTTCCATTATATATTTCACTTTTCTATTAGTCTAATTGTATCTTTCAATAAATATATGTTTATGTATTTACATATCAAATAGTATATCAAATTTTGAATTTAGGCTATTTTCTACTAAATGCTCCAAATTAATATTCATATATTTAGAATAATATGATATAATATCGACTAATATGGTATTTGAGGGCAGAGATCCTCAAAAATTTAGTTTAAGTTGGGAGATTTTATATGGACTTTTTTAATGGAATTCTAGGTAGTATAAATGATTTTATGTATGGGTATATCCTAGTAGGACTACTTGTGGCTGCAGGAGTTTACTTTACAGTAAGGACAAAATTTGTTCAGTTTAGACTTTTGCCAGACAGCTTTAAACAATTATTAGAAAAAAATGATAATGCTTCAGCTGTATCATCTTTTCAAGCACTTATGATATCAACGGCTTCTCGTGTAGGCGTTGGAAATATAGCTGGTGTTGCAACTGCAATTGCAGCAGGAGGACCAGGTGCAGTATTTTGGATGTGGCTTATGGCAATTTTAGGCTCAGCCTCAGCTTTTATTGAAAGCACATTAGCTCAAGTATATAAGGTGAAAAATGGAGAAGAATTCCGAGGAGGGCCTTCTTATTACATACAAAAAGCTCTTGGACAAAGATGGCTTGGAGTTATTTTCTCTTTAGCTCTTATAATCTGCTTTGCCTATGGTTTTAATTCCCTTCAAGCAAACAATATAGTATCAGCATTCTCACACTACTTCGGTGGAGAATTCCCTAATATATTTGTTCCTGCTTCTATAGGACTGGTACTTTCTTTATTTACTGCTTTTATAATATTTAAGGGACAAAAGGCCATAGCTTTTATATCATCAGTTATTGTTCCTGTTATGGCTATATTATACATGGCCCTTGGATTGTTTATAATAGGTAAGAACTTCAGCTTAGTTCCTGAAATGTTCTCTCTTATATTCTCAAATGCATTAGATTTTAAAAGCTTTGCTGGGGGATTCATGGGTTCTTGTGTACTTCATGGAATAAAGCGCGGATTATTCTCTAACGAAGCTGGTATGGGTAGTGCTCCAAATGCTGCTGCAGCTGCTCAGGTTTCTCACCCTGCAAAGCAAGGTCTTGTACAAACCTTATCAGTATTTATAGATACTCTTTTAATATGTAGTACTTCAGCATTTATAGTACTTATTTCAGGAGTTGACTATAGTTCTATGCAAGCCATGCCTCTTGTGCAACAAGCAGTTTCATCTCAAGTTGGGGAGTGGGGCGTAACCTTTATAACAATATCAATATTCTTCTTTGCCTTCAGTTCTATCATAGGAAACTACTACTATACCGAGTCAAATGTGATGTTCATCAAAAATAAGATGGGTGGCTCAATGACACTATTTAGAATAAGCTGCATAATTGCTGTTTTCTTTGGAAGTATAGCAGGCTATGATTTTGTGTGGAATCTTGCTGATGTTCTTATGGGAATAATGGCTATTATAAATATTACAGTAATCCTTCTTCTTGGAAATACGGCTATCCGTGTTCTTAATGATTACTGTGATCAGAAGAAGTTAGGAAAAGACCCTGTATTCTCAGCTAAAGCTTTAGGTATTAAGAATGCCGAACTTTGGGATGAAATCAACTATAGTGAAGATGAAGATATGAAATTAACTAATGCTTAAATTAATTTCAAGTATAAAAGCACCTGCTTAATTGCAAGTGCTTTTCTTATTTTGCTATATGCTACAGCGATCTTTCATATGCTTCGTTCTCAATTTCTTAATAAAGTATACTTGAAATACATTAAATCTTATCATGTTCAATTAATTTATTCAAAATATCTTTTACTAATAAAACCGAATTCACTTTTTATAATAATTAAGGTGCTATTGAGTATCCACCATCAACTAGTAAACATTGTCCAGTGTAGTATTTAGAATCTGGTCCAGCTAGGAATGCTATAACACGTCCGATATCATCCTCTCCATCTCCAAATCTCTTCATTGGTTGAGTTTCCATGATTTGTTTATATTTTTCTGGGAACTTTTCTGCCCATACTTTGGAAGCTGGACTTTCAGCTCCTGGAAGAACACAGTTTACAATAATGTTATATTGTGCCCATTCCTTAGCTGCAATTTTAGTAAGTCCACGAATTGATTCTTTGTTGCATCCATATGCTAATTGACCAGCATATCCAAACATACCAGTTGCAGAAGCAAAGTTTATAATTCTTCCTTCATTTTGTTCCTTCATATATGGGAAACATTCTTGCATCATATTTAATGAGCCTATAGTTCCAGATTGCCATGCAGTTAACATTTGCTCATAAGTAGTTTCTTCAACCTTTGAAGAACCTGGTAAGCTTTGAGCATTGTTTACAACAACATCAACTGTTCCATACTTCTCAACAGTAGCTTTAACTACTTCCTTAACTTGCTCACGGTTTCCAACATCACAACTCATGGCAAAACCTTGTCCACCTGCTTCTTCTACTTCTTTAATTGTTTGCATAACAGGATCTATACGACGTCCTATACAAACCACCTTAACTCCACGTTTTGCAAGATGAAGCGCGATCCCCTTACCTATTCCTTGACCTGCCCCTGTGATAATAGCAACCTTTTCATTTAACTCTTTCATTGTAACTCCCCTAACCTTAAGTAGTAACGCCTTAGTCCAAATACGGCCTAAGCATTCACTTATTTATAGTTAATTTTTTAACATATAGTCCTTGTAATAAAGTATATAGTTACATTGAAATTTTTTCAAGTATTTTTTCAGAAAAATAAGTTTTTTCATATGATTTCATAAATATTTTTGTACAAAAGGCACAATAACCGAAGTATTGTGCCCAAAAATATTCAAACTATATTACATTTCTATAAGAGTTCCATCACTTTCAATCTTGAAAAGAGGTAATCTCTGTATGAAAATTATATCATCTCTATTTGATGCATCTCCTTCTGCTAATATAGCAGCTCTCTTTGATATGTTTCCACCAGCTTTTTCAACTAAGCTTTCTAATGTTTTTAATGACTCACCTGTGGATATTACATCATCTATTAAAGCTACATTTTTCCCTTTTATATTCCCTGCTTCAACTTCATCAAGGCACAAAAATTGTTTTCCTTTGGTTGTTATAGATTGAACTTCTTCCGTAACAGGGTTATTCATATATGCCTTTATGCTTTTTCTAGCAACTATAAACTCCTTCATTCCTAAAAGCTTTGATATTTCATAAGCTAGAGGTATTCCCTTTGCTTCTGCTGTAACTATAACATCTACATTTTCTAACTTCTTTGCAAGCTCTTTTGCTGCAACCTGTATAAGTTCTGTATCACCTAAAATCACAAAACTTGCAATAGCTAGATCTTCTTTAATCTTTATTATAGGCAAATTTCTTTCAAGTGATAAAAGTTCTAATTTATATGTACTCAATTCAAAATCCTCCTTACATTCCCAAAACAAATCTTGTTATTATACCTGCAACCATACCAAAGAATGGGTCACTAACTGCTGTAACTGCCATTGTAACTCCACCTACCATGCTTGAAGATCCAGCTAAAGCAGCAGCTGCATTTCCTGGAACTGTAGCAAATATTCCAAGGACAAATAAGAATCCACTTATCGATTGTGCTGGTACATACTTTCCTATCTTAGGTAGTAGTCCACAAAATAAAATAGCTGCCATTACAAGCATCATTATTATACCTGCTGCCATTGGGTGTGGCGCACTGCCTGTTGCTGAAATTATAGATTCAACTGGTGCTCCACCAAATAATGATGACACCATATCTGCTACACTACTTATAACAGAAAGGTGGTCTATATTTACTGTAGTATTTGCAATTTCACCTGTTATAGCTCCAAAAGCTATATTGGAACCTATATTTAAACATACCATTCCAAGAGCGCCTCTTAATATATTTAAATTCACTGTCAGTTTTTTTCTCTCGATGTTCTCTTTAGGTATTTCTACATTTCTCATATCTTTATTAACTATATTAGCTACTATACTTGATAATACAACTGATACGGTTATTGTCCATACTAAATCCTTAGTCATGAAGTAAACTATAACTGCTGATGCTATAGATACTGCACTAACCCTTTTCTCAGCCTTAAACATATCCATAGAAACTTTAGCAAGCATAATTCCAACACCAGCCATCATTCCTGATGTTATTACTGGTCCAACGAAATCAACTATCTTTCCTAGAAAACCAAATATACCAATAAGAGCCATTATAAGCGCTCCTATAAAAATCATTGATAATCTTTCCTGCATATTCTTTCCTGCAGTTCCTGCATAAGTTATAGTTTCTGCTTGAAAGGATATAGGTGCAACAGATCCAGTAAGAAAGTTACCTACTGCTCCAACTAAAAATGCAAAAGCTGTCGGAATCGACGCAAATCCGAACGTTAATGCCAAAAGTCCTTGTGGTAATCCGTTTAATACAACACCAACTATGGCCATAGCATCTGTTAATAATTCTGAAAACATATTATAAAGTCCCCCTTTTTATTTCTGTAACTTCAGAATACACCAATTTACGAACATTTTCAATATTCTTAATTTCATTGTACGATATAAATGGATATTTTATATCATATTACAAAATTTATTTTCGTATTTTGTAAAACGTTAATTTATTGCATATTTTTAAAATTGGAATAAAAAACAGGAAAGTACGAACATTACCCTCTTATTTCCTCTTCTATGATTCACCATAAAAACTCTACCTTTACCATAATGCTCATGTCTAATATATTTTTAATACCTATTATATCTTATGGTATAATTTCTATATGCCTAACTATTTTATAATTTAGAGGTGTTTATATGAATTTAAAAAACTTAAATGTATCTTGTTGATCGAATGAAGGAATTTCTGTTGGTTCAACAGATCATGTTTCTCTCTGTCCATCATGTAATGGCAAAACTAAAGAAGTAAAATCAATAACTGTTAAGCACTTTGTGTTGGACAACCTTCTGGACAAAGTGAATAATTCTAATTATTATATTTGTTTAAGTGAAGATTGCGATATAGTTTATTACAACACGGATTACAGTTCCATATTTAGAAAAGAACATATGAAAATTCCTATATGGTATAAAAAAGATGCTAGCCCTAAGTACATCTGCTACTGCAATAAGGTAACAGAAGAACATATTATAAACGCTGTTGTTAATGGAGGTGCAAAGAATATAAAAGATATAGTAAATCTTACTGGAGCAATGAAAAATGCTAATTGTGAGATTAATAATCCCTTTGGCAAATGTTGCAGCCCTCATATTCAAGAAACTATAAATATGGCTTTGAAGATGAAATAATTTAATATTTCCTATTCTATTACTATATTAAATATTATTATTTATCAAATCCTTTATACATACTTTAACACATTTACCTATTATAATAAATTCTTATATATAAATAAGATTTTATAATTTTACATTATTATTAGAATTTTATAAAATATATATAGAAAGAAAACTAGCAGGCCTTGTGCCTGCTATGAATTTAAGGAGTTGTATTTATGAAAGTTAAAGCGGATGACATTAAACGTGTGAAGGCATTAGGATTTTTGCACAACAGAGACACTGAAGACGAATTCAATTGCCGTGTTATTACTGAAAATGGTTCTCTTACAAGTGAAGAATTAGAGGTTATTGCAGCTGCGGCAAGAAAATACGGAAATGGAAGCGTAGCTTTTACTTCTAGAATGACAGTAGAAATGCAGGGAGTAAAATATGAAGGAATTGATTCCCTTATAGCTGATCTTGGAGAGCACGGTCTTCTTACTGGAGGAACTGGAGATAAGGTAAGACCAATCGTCGCTTGCAAAGGAGGCACTTGTGTATTTGGACAAGTTGATTCTGCAGAAATCGCCAAAAAAATCCATGACAGATTTTTTATCGGATACAAGAATGTAGAGCTTCCTCATAAGTTTAAAATTGCAGTAGGAGGATGCCCTAATAACTGCGTAAAACCTGACTTAAACGACCTAGGATTAATAGGACAAAATATGCCTGAAATCCATGAAGATATATGCCGTGGTTGCGGAAAATGTGCTGTTGAAGCTAATTGCCTAATGCACGCACCAAAAGTGGTTGATGGAAAGATAACTATAAACCGTGACCTTTGTAATAGCTGCGGCAAATGTATTAAAAAATGCTATTTCCATTGCCTATCTTCAAAAGCTCATGGAGTGAAAATTTTAATAGGTGGAAAATGGGGACGTCAAGGAAGGCCTGGTTCTGAGCTTAGTGGAATATACAGCATCGATGAAGCACTTGACATAATTGAAAAAACTATCTTAGTTTATCGCGAAAATGCCTTCAAAAAAGAGCGTTTTGGAGATATGATAGAAAGAATCGGTCACGATAAAATTGAAGCTATGATTCTATCAAACGATCCAATAGAAAGAAAGGAAGAGATATTAGCTTCCACTATCAAACCAAAGGAAGGAAGATAATAATGAAAAAACTCATACCTATTTTATTGCTGACAGTACTAATACTAACTGGATGCGGTTCTAAAAATGCTGCATCATCACAAGACACTTTCACATTTAAGGACAGCTTAGATAATGAAGTAACTGTAAAGCTTAAACCTGAGAATGTTGCAGTTATCTTCCCATCTTACTGTGATATATGGCAATTAGCAGGTGGAAACATATCAATAAGTGCTGAAGATGCAATCAAAAGAGGTTTCGTAGCAAAAGAAGATATACAAGTTGTAGCAAAAGGAACAGGAAAAGATGTAAATACAGAACTACTATTAGCTTCTAAGCCTGACTTCGTAATTTTAAGTTCTGATTATCCAAGCCATGTAGACCTTGCAAATGTCTTAAGGGAAAATAACATTCCCGTGGCATTATTCAAGGTTGACTCTTTTGATCAATATTTGGATATGTTCAAGATATGCACTGATATAATGGAAAACGAGGAAGCCTTTAAAACATATGGTACTGATGTACAAACTCAAATAGATTCAATTCTTAAAAAGGTATCAGAAATAAAGGATTCAAATTCTATACTTCTCATAAGGGCATTTTCAAAGGGTGCAAAAGCTCAAGTTCAAGATAACTTCGTTGGACAGATGCTTAAAGACTTAAATACAGAAAACATCGCTAATAACGCTGACATTCTTCTTACAGAATTAAGCTTAGAAGCTATAGTAAAAGAGGATCCAGAGTATATTTTTGTCACAACTATGGGTGAAAATACAAAGGCTGCTGTGGATTATATGGACAATGAATTTAAAACAAATCCTATATGGAACAATTTAAGCGCTATAAAAGAAGATAAATATTTTATTCTTCCAAAGGAGTTATTCCACTATAAACCTAATGCAAGGTGGGGAGATGCCTATGAGTATTTGGCAAAAATTTTGTATCCATCACAATTTAATTAAAAATACCACAAAGCATAAAAAAATCATAATCTTACTTTGCTTTATATTATTATTATTCACTAGTATTCTAGGACTATTAATAGGAGCTGTAAAAGTATCACTTAAAGATATAATAAGTGCCTTGACTTTTCAAAATCAAGGCACAATTCCATTTCAGCTTATAACTACTATAAGACTTCCTAGAGTTATAGCTGGGTTATTCTCTGGAATCGCTCTTTCTGTATCAGGAGTTATACTTCAGGCTGTTATGAATAATTCTCTAGCGAGCCCCAATATAATTGGCGTCAATTCCGGTGCTGGACTTGCTGTTTTAGTGGTGCTAATAATATTTCCAAAATGGATGCCCTTTGTTCCTGTGGCTGCTTTTATAGGAGCATTCATCACAACATCTATAATATTTTTAATATCTTATAAAACTTCCATATCACGTATAACTATCGTCCTTTCAGGTGTTGCTATGTCAAGCTTTATAGGAGCATGTATCAATACACTGACACTGCTGTTTCCCGATATAGCTATAAATGCAAATTCCTTTATGATAGGAGGACTGTCTGGAGTTTTGATGTCTCGAATAATCTATGCCGTTATCTATATAACTATTGCATTTCTAGTATGTATATTCCTAGCCCCAAACTTAAATATATTGCAGCTAGGAGATTCCGTTGCATCATCACTAGGACTTAAAGTAAATAGATATCGACTTATATTTATACTACTCTCTTCAACTCTTGCTGGAAGTGCTGTATCTTATGCCGGACTACTTGGTTTTGTAGGACTTATAGTTCCTCATATATGCAGATATTTAGTAGGAAATGATGCAAAGTTTTTAATTCCCTGCTCCGGAATTGTTGGTGGTATATTTGTCATTGGAAGTGATTTGATTGGAAGGGTAATTTTTGCTCCCTATGAGCTACCAGTAGGAATAATAATGTCCTTTATAGGTGCTCCATTTTTCATCTTTTTATTAATTAAAAACAAAGGACGGCGTTTAAATGCTTAAGTTTCACAATATTTATGCTTCGTATAATAATAATTTAGTGTTAAAGGACATAAATGTAACCTTCGAAGAAAATAAAATAACAACTATAATTGGTACAAATGGATGTGGTAAGTCCACTCTGCTTCAATGTGTGAATAATCAAGTGAATCTAATAAAGGGAGATATCTATTTTAAAGGAACTTCTTTAAAAGATATAGATATAAAAGAAAAGGCTAAAAGAATCGCCCTTCTTCCTCAGCTAAGATCCATATCTTCCATAACTGCAAAATCATTAGTTGAGCACGGCCGTTTTCCCTATTTAGGATTTCTGCGCAAACCATCTATAGAAGATAAAAATATAGTTGATGAAGCTATGCATTTTACAAACACCTATGATTTTCAGCACACAAATATAGAAGAGCTTTCTGGTGGAGAAAGGCAAAGAGTATTTTTTGCTATGACTCTCGCCCAAGGCAGCGAACTAATTCTTTTAGACGAGCCTACCACATATCTAGATATATATTATCAATATGAAGTCCTAAACCTTGTAAAAAGGCTAAAAAATCAAGGAAAAACTATAATTTTAGTACTCCACGATATAGCTCAGGCCATTGCAATATCAGACAGCATTGTACTGATGAATGAAGGAAAAGTTATAGCTCATGATAAGCCAGAGAACTTAGTAAAGAATCACCTTATAGAAGATATTTTCAAAGTAAAATGTAAGATTTTAAAGGATGGCGAAGAATCTCACTTCATATTCACTCCATAAAAAGAGCTCTTATGAGTTCTTTTTTCTTATCTAGATTTTATCTATTTAATTTTCATTGTATAATAAATATAACACTGTAATTTTGGTAACTTAATTATAAATGAAAGAAGTGATAATTTATGGCAACAATATATATGCTTTGTGGCAAAGTAGGAAGCGGAAAAAGTACCTATGCTCAAAACTTAAAATCTGATAGAAATACTTTTGTACTGTCTTACGATGAGCTTATGCTTGTTTTATTTGATGACTGTATAGGTCCAGCAAAACATCAAGACATGGTCAGTAGATGTAAAAAATTTTTATTTGGACAGGCTCTTCAACTTTTAGAGATGAATATAGATGTAGTTTTAGATTTCGGATTTTGGACCAAATCCGAAAGAGAGGAAACCAAAAAATTTTTCAGCGATAAAAATATTGAAGTAAAACTTCATTACATAAATCCTCCTTACGAAGTCATAACAGAGCATCTTGAAATTAGAAATAAAGCCATAGACCAAGGTCTTAGAGGATATTATATGACTCCTGAAAAACGAAAAAGATTTGACAGCTTTTTTCAGGAACCTTCTAAAGAAGAAATTGATAAATATATAGAATGATATTCTTTAATCATTTGATATAACAAAGAGTCACGAAACATTATGTTTTGTGACTCTTACCGAATTTCATATATGACCTTACAAATCATTTAATTTCTTATTATATTTCTTTTCCCATTACAATCATATCTGAAAAAGTACTCATTCCCATCTTATGATAGAAACCTTCTGTCTTATGGCCAGCAACTGTGTTTAATGTTAATGAACATATTCCTTTTTCCTTTAGTCTTTTCTCAAATTCTTTAAAGATCTTAGTGCCAAATCCACTGTTACGAATATCATTTCTTACACAAAACTCTTTAATATTAAACATAGGTCCATTATAATACTGCTCTTCACTTCCCAGGATCATTCCACATATCATTTCACCTTCATATGCCATTATTCCATAGGCTGCTTGTGCATCCATCATCTGTGTTAATCTCTTGGTTGCTGTTTCTATAGTCCAGCTATCATTCCATGGTTCAGAATTAAAAGTTTTAACATATAATTCAGCAACTAGTTCTATATCCTTTAAGGTCATTTCTTTAAATTTCATAATTCACTCCCCATATATCTTTTCATTTATGAACTTTACATAGGAAGAATTCCTATGTTTTTCATAACTTCTAAAGCCACTATAAATATAGGCATAGCTACAACCGCTACAAAAGTTGAAAGGAAAGAGCACTCAGATGTAAATACCGCTTCCTTATCAAAACTTATCGCATAAGATGCTGCCACCGTAGCTGTTGGAGAACACATCATCAGTACAGTCATGGCAACTCCAACAAAAGACACATTGATCAAACCTACATTTATAAGCACCATTAATCCCGCTAAACATATTATAGGTACTAATATTACTTTGATTACACTATAAACCCATACATCTTTTCTTCCCACGGCAGTTTTGAATGGAACTGCTGCTAAAGTTGTACCGATAGACAACCATGAAAGAGGAGATGCAAGCTTGTCCAAATATGTTAAAGGCTTAAATAACCAAGGTACAGTTTTGTCAATTCTTAAAAAAGCATAATTTTGTACCGTATCACCTGTTTGAACTGCTACTTGAGGCATTTTGTCTTGAAATATCCATATAAATAATCCTACAAAAGTAGCTATAACTATAGGATTCAGCACTACATTCTTCACATTTTGCTTTAAGTTTTCCTTGTCCATTTTTAAGCCAGACATTTTTATGAAGGCATAAGAATACAAGAAAACTCTATAGGATATATTAAATATGTTGGCATACATAGCACCTACATCTCCATAAATAGACGCTACTATAGGAATACCAAAAAATGTAGTAGATCCAAATATGGTAAGCACTCTATATACATCCCGTTTTTCACCTTTCATTTTTATGTACATAATCTTTGTTACAAATATGAGTCCTATGTAAACAACAAATCCCCATACAAGAATACTAAGCCCTTCTTGTAACTGCTTTTGGTCTATATCCTTCATGAAGGATGTAAAAGCAAGGGCTGGTAGTGAAGCACATAAAACTACGTCACTAAGTGCTTTAGATATACTTTCTCCTAGTAAATCCCTTTTTCTAAGATACATTCCTAAAAGGATTATAACTATGGAGGAAAATATAGCTCCTACAATAGCATCATCTGTAAGTGTGCTTTTAACCACTTCTAACATAAACAAAACATCTCCTTATAACTCATCATTAATCTCATATAAAAGCTCTGGTCTTCCTACATTTCCGCTGGTGCTATCCACTCTAACTTTCCCTGTCTCTTCTAAAAAGTCCATATATTTTTTTATTGTAACATTACTTATATTAAGCTCACCGGAAATTTCACGCACCGTCCATACTCTATGTTTATTAAAGCTTAAAAGCTCTTGAACCTTTTTTAAGGTTCTTTCATTTAAACCTTTAGGTAGTTCTGATCTTTTATTGCTTTTGTCCATATTTCTAAGCCTATCTAAGTCTCTTTGATTTACACTATCAACGCCTTTTAAAATTTTGTTTTTAGATATATATCTTTTTATAGCCTCCTCAAATCTCTCTAGATCAAAGGGTTTCACTAAATAATCAACCACTCCATAAGCAAAAGCTGTCTTAACTTCTTCTACACTATTGCCAGCAGTAATCATTATTATATCCACAAGATAATTCTTGCTTCTAAGACTCTTTAGTATTTCTATACCATTTTTCTTTGGAAGATATATATCTAGAAGTATGAGGTCAACATCTTCCTTATCTAAATGCTCTATTATTTCTTCTTCTGTCATTACTATTCCAATGACTTTTACTCCTTCAACTCTTTCTAGATACTTTCTATTGATTAAGGCAACCATTGGGTCATCTTCTACAATTAATACATTTTTCATTTCCTACTCTCCCTTGTAAATAGTTATATGAAAAGCTTTCTCTCCACCTTTTTCCTCTATTTCTATAGTTCCATCATAAAGGTCCACTCTATTTTTCACTAAAGCAAGTCCTGTCCCTCTATTTTCTCCCTTACTTGATATTCCTAGAGAAAATATATTTTCTTTTATGTCCTTATCTATTGCTATGCCGTTATCTGTAACTATCATATCTATTTGTTTTTCATCTTCTTCAAGCTTCACCTTAACCCATTTATCTGCATCATCTTCCATCGAGCAAGCTTCAAAGGCATTTTCAATCAAATTCCCTAAAATTGTTGTAATATCATTAGAATCTACAGAACCATGATTGCTAAAAAGAAAGGAGTCATCGCTAAGGTCAAAAGTTACATTTCTCTCTTTTGCTATAAGTTCACGGCTGCCAAGTATACTCCTCACATAATGATCTTCAATATTTGAAAATTTTATAGTTTTGAATTCCTGCATTTTTTGTATTTTCAATATATATTTTGTAGCTTCTTCAAATTCTTCAAGATTTATAAGTCCTAGTATGACATGAAGATTATTCTTGAATTCATGTATATTGGCTCTAAGATTTTTTACAATCTCATCTACTCCTGTGATTTCCTTTGCTATTCTATCAATGCTGTTTCTGTCGTTCAATATTATAACGCAGCCTAAATATTCACCATCTTCTTGTATAGTATTTATTGTAACAAATATTCTGGTCTTATCTATAATAAATTCTTTCATTTGAAGGTCTTTTTCTAATTCTATATATTTTTTTAATTTTCCAAGTACTTTATCTAATGAAAAGTCCTCTAAAATCTCCTCGCATTTTTTATTCAATTCTATGACATTATGCTTTTCATCTAGGGCTATTATTCCCTCTTGAACACTATCTATTATCGCCTTTTTCTCTATATATAGCCTAGTTATATTTTCTGGTTCCATACCTAAGGTAAGTTTTTTTATACCTTTTGAAAATAATTTTGATATGACTATAGTTATGCCAAATACCACTAAAAACAGCACTGCATAATTAAGCTTTATACTATTATTTATATACTGTATGTCTTTATAATATTTTCCAACCATTACAAACCCTATTTGCTTGCCGTTATCATATATAGGCTCAAACCACCTTAAGGTTTTTCCCATGGAACCTACCATAAGAGAGTAATAGCTTGTTCCTTTTTCTAAAACTTCTTGTTTATCATCATTGACATAGATAGCACCAACCTGATTTTCATCTAAATGGGAATACTTTTTTCCAGTCATATCTGCAACAACTACTATATCTATGTCCTGCACATTAGCAATAAGCTTTTTCGTATATTCTTGAATGGAGTAATCAAAATCCCTATCTCTCAGCTTATCCTTTATAAATTTAGCGTCACTTACTATGAATCCTACTTCTTTAAGTTTACTTTTTATTCTCTCATCAACACTTTTAAGCTTGTTATCTATAAAAAATCCATAAGACAATATTAAGGGAATCAAAGTTATCAAAATCCCATAAATTATAAATTTATTTTCTAATTTTATTTTTTTCTTCATTAATTTATCACCTTTTAAATAATATCATAACTAAAATTCGAATTCCACTTTATCTTTATTTGCTTTAGCTTATTTATGTCATATTTCCTTAAAAAACATCAAAAAAAGAAGCACGATTTTTAAATCGAACTTCTTTTAGAAAAATTTATTTATATTATACTAATGCGTTCTTGCATTTTCCTTCGTTTAAGTACTCTTTCAAGTTTTCGTAAGAGATTTCTACCATGTTTCTTAGAGCTTCATCAGTGTAAGATCCCATATGTGGAGTTACAAGAACCTTTGGATATAGATTCATCATTTTTTCGAATACTGGATTTGCTAATTCTGCACCTTCAAAATCCTTGAAGAATATTTCAGCTTCCCCTTCTATTACATCTGTACCGAATCCTCCAAGCTTTCCACTCTCTACTGCATCAAGGATAGCTTCTAAATCTTGAACTTCTCCTCTAGCTGTATTTACAAGGATTGCTCCATCTTTCATTTTCTCTATAAGCTCTCCATTTATGATGTGGTAGTTTTGTCCTTTGATATATGGCATATGTACAGAGATTACATCTGAGTTTGCCATAACCTCTTCAAGACTCATGAATGTAACAACTTCTTTTGCTGCATCGCTTTGGAATACATCATAAGCTATTACATTTGCACCTAATCCTTTGAAAAGTTTAGCAGCTGTAAGTCCTATTCTTCCTGCTCCTAATATTCCAACTGTGCAGTTTCTTATTTCCTTACTGAACATGAATGGATCAACTTTAAAGTTTCTCTCATTTGTTCTATTTACAGTATAAGCTGTATGTCTTAGAAGCATCATAGATAGTGTAACTGCTAGCTCTCCTATAGCATTTGGAGAATAGCCTGGAACCCTTGCAACTTTTAATCCTAATTCTTTAGCTGCATCTAAATCTACGTGGTCAAATCCAACTGTTCTTGTTAGAACATACTCAAGTCCATGGTTCTTTAGAATTTCTAGATTTTGTCTATCTGCTTTACAATTTCCTCTAACCATTATAGCCTTTGATCCTATAGCAGTTTCTACATTTTCATGAGTTAAGTTTGAACTTATTAGCTCTAATTCATATCCAAATCTCTCATTTAATTGGTGGAAGTATGGAACCTCTGTTTCTCTAACACCATAACATACTATTTTTGTACTCATATCTTTTTCCTCCATATCCTTCTATAAGAAGAGACCTACAGCTCTTACTTTAAGTTTAAGCTGAAGACCTCTTCTAAATTATTTTTTCTATATGTTTATCTTATTATTATAGTCCAAATATCCCCATATTCTTTATTATTTCAAGAATTACTATCCATATTGGAGCTGCGATTACTGCTGCCACTGTTGATAATAAAGAACAGTTTGATGTAAATACAGCTTCTTTGTCAAAGCTTATTGCATAAGATGCTGCCACTGTTGCTGTTGGTGCTGCAAGCATTATTACTGTTGTAGCAAGACCAAAGAATGATACTGGTAATATTCCAGTCTTAGTTAATATAACTAAAGCTACTAAGTTTATAGCTGGCATTAACATAACTTTAACTGCACTGTAAGCCCAAGCGTCTTTCTTCGCCATAGCTGTCTTAAATGGAACTTCTGCTAAAGTAGCTCCGATTGCTAACCATGCAAGTGGTGATGCTAACTTATCTAAATAAGTTAATGGTTTGTATAACCAAGGTAAAGTTTGGTCAATTCTTAAGAATGCAAAACTTTGTACCTTATCTCCAACTGCAACTGACACTTGTGGAAGGCTAGCTTGGAATATCCATATGAATAATCCGAAGAATGTTGCAAGTATTATTGGGTTTAAGAATATTTCTTTCATATTCTTCTTCATGTTTTCTTTGTCCATTTTTGCACCAGACATTTTGATAAATGCATATGAATATAAGAAAACTCTGTAAGCTATATTGAATATGTTAGAGTACATAACTCCAACTGAACCGTATACTGCTTTAACGATAGGTGTTCCGAAGAAAGTAGTTGATCCGAATACTGTAAGTACTCTATAAACGTCTTGCTTTTCTCCCTTAACCTTTAAGTATATAAACTTAGTTATAAGAATCATTCCTATATAAACTACAAATCCCCATATAAGAATATTTATTCCCTCTTGTAATTCTTTTTGGTTTATATCTTTCATGAATGAAGTAAATGCTAAAGCCGGTAATGATACTGTAAGAACTACCTTAGTTAGTATCTTTGATGCATTTGACCCAATAATTTCTTTTTTTCTTAAATAAAATCCTAAAAGTATGATTGCTACTGATGAAAATATCGCACCAAGTATAGCGTTGTCTGTTAGTGTTTTTTGTATAATTGCTAACATCGTAAAATCTTCCTCCTACTTTGTATATGTATTTTTTAGAGTTTGTTATTTTTTTATCTAATGCTATTTTAATTAATAAAAGAGTTTATTACAATTTAATTAACTTTATTAAAAATAAATCAAAGTTATTTAAATTATTTAAGTTATTTAACCGAAATATAGGACTTCATTTTTACATATATAGGATTTTGCAGAGGATTTCTCACTTTAAACTGTTATTCAATTAACAATATTGACTGTTATTTATCTAACTTTCTCCTTCCTCTATAACTTTTCCTTACCTCTTATTTTGAAGTATTTAAATTTTGTTGTATAATATATACATAATTTTCAGAAAACATAAGGAGGATTATATATGAGAGATTCAGCAGTTGAAATTTTACATAACTATTTAAAAACAGATCATTTAATAAAACACTCTCTTGCTGTAGAGGCAGTGATGAAAGCTCTTTCTCAAAGATTAGACCCTGAAAATCAAGAACTTTGGAGCGTAACTGGACTTTTACATGATTTAGATGGAGATATTTTAGATTATAAAAATGATGCAGAAGCAGCCGCAAAGCATGGAAAGCTTACTGTGGAAATCTTAAAAGAAAAGCAATTTGGAAATGATTCTATGTATCACGCTATAGAAGCACATAATAAAAGAAGTGAGATAGAACGAGAGTCATTATTAGACAAAGCTTTATTCGCAGCAGACCCTATAACAGGATTCATCACAGCTATAGCTCTTATATATCCTGACAAAAAGCTTTCAAGCGTAAAAGTGAAATCCATAACTAAAAGAATGAAGCAAGCTAGTTTTGCATCTGGTGCAAATAGAGAGTCAATGATGAGCATTGAAGAAACAGGAATCCCCTTTGAGGAATTCGCATCTATATCATTAAGTGCAATGCAAAGTATAAGCGATGATCTAGCCTTATAGTTTGTTACAGAAGGTTTAGCTAAAAATAAGATTTTTATTAATAGGAGAAAGACATGGCTATAGATAAAGTTAAAGACTACTTTAAACAATTTAAAATAGAAGATAGAGTTCAAGAACTTGCAGCTTCTAGTGCTACAGTGGAATTAGCTGCTGAAGCACTTCACTGTGAACCAAAGCGTATAGCAAAAACACTTTCTTTCAAAGTTAATGACATTCCAATATTAATAGTCACCGCAGGAGATGCTAAAATAGATAATTCTAAATATAAGTCTGAGTTTTCCTGTAAGGCAAAGATGTTAACTCCTGATGAGGCAGAAAGCCTTATAGGTCATTCAGTTGGCGGGGTTTGTCCTTTTGCCATTAATGAGGGAGTTCTTGTCTACCTTGATGACTCTTTAAAACGCTTTGAAACAGTATTTCCTGCTTGTGGAAGTAGCAGCAGTGCTATTGAACTCACAATACCTGAACTTGAAAAATACTCTAATTATCTTAGATGGGTGGATGTGTGTAAAGCTTGGAACTAAAATATTAAAACTTTGATTTAAATTAAAAGTAACCACCTTTTGCTCCATGGCATTCTAATAAAAGGAGGTTACTTTAATTTTTCTCTTCTTTCTTTAAAATCACTCATATAGCTACCCACATAATTCCAAAATTCCTTACTATGATTTGGATGAGTCAAATGAGCTATTTCATGAAGCACTACGTACTCTATACATTCCATTGGTTTTTCTATGAGATTTAAATTTAGATTTATGTAAGACTTTACGGTATTACAGCTTCCCCATCTTGTTTTCATGGGTCTTATTTTCACAGCAGATACCAACTTTCCCGTACTACATTCATATTTTTTTATAAGTCGTCCAAAGATTTCCTTGGCTTCATTGTAGTACCATTCCTTTATAATATAATCTATATGACTATGATCTTTAGGTTTTCTTGCATATATATAAATCTTTCCTTCTTTTAAAACAATCCCCTCTTCTTCACTATGAATCACTTCCATGTCATAGGACTCTCCTAAGTAACTTAACCTTCCATCCTTTTTCATGTTTCTATTTTTTATAACTTCTATCTTTTCCTCTATCCATTTTGAACGTTCTTTTAGGAGTTTTTCAAGATAATCATCACTTACATAAATCGGAGCCGTTACAGTAACAAGAATTTCACTTTGAACTCTTATTGTGATATTCTTCACCTTTTTCCTTTTAACTTGAATTTTATACATTAAACTTCCCCTCCATAATTATTATATGACTAAAAATATTTTCGAGCAAAAGGATTTTTGCGCAAAAAAAGATATTGGTTGGGGGAACCAATATCTGAAAAGGGGTTATATAAATAAGGGGTTAAATATTGTTTGGCTCTTAACTCGAAACCAATTAACTTACAAATTTATTATAACACAGCTTTTCTACAAAAGCTACTATTTTTCTCAACTTTTTTGTAATATATTTTAAATTTGATTCAATTTTATTGTTTAAATAACTATAATTTTCAATATTTTTTCACTTATTTCATTTAAAATAGCCTCATTAATGGTGTTAAGTTTTATATCAGCCAATAAAACTTCAGATTTCATATTTTTTATCAAATAAAGTTTGCTTTCATTTATTATTTTCCCTGAGGAAAATTTAAGTTCATCTAAAGATTTTATAATCTTTTCAGCCATAGCCTCAGCTATATCTCCTTTAGTATATAAAGTGACACTGTTTGTTTTATCTAAAACTATATTAATAGAAAAAAACAAATCAACTCTGGCATTATTTGCTATTTTAACTTTATTGTATAATCTTTCGCCAAAATTTTTGCTTTCTTGACCCTGACAATTTACCGCAACATGTCCTAAATCATTAATTTTTTTTATCATATAGTTCTTCACATAATGATTTAGTGCCGTCTCTTCTTCCCAGCAGTTCACCATAGCATCTATACCATACTTCATAAACTTCCTCCTAAAGTACTGTATAATATTTTATTCAGAATTCCATAATATGTTCTATAATTAAAAAAGTTATCATATTTTATTTAGTAAGTACGTTGTGGAGGTCTTATAAATGAAAAAAAAGCAATTCATATTTGTTGAGATTTTACTTTTTGTAATGTTGATTTTTAGCGGCTGCAAATCTCAGCTTATATCTTACAATGAAAAAAAGCCTAATATATATTTTTATACTCAAAATCTATGTTCTTTGATAGATAAAAGCGATGATTTTTCAGTGATACTTTTTCAATCAGATTTACATAAGCAGGTTGATATTACAAAAGAAGCTGTTCCCGTTCTAAAAAACTTTATAAATGATATAAAAGCTGATAATTTTATGGAAAGGCCTGATGACATACCAGAGATTCCCCCTTATAAACTTTTCATAACTATAAACGATACTAAGTATGTGGTTAATGTATACAATGATAGCATATTATCAATTCACACTTGGGATGGTATATTTAAAGAAGATTTTCTTACTATGAAAGATGTTCACACTGCATATAACCTTTATGGGTTATGCAAATATATATTCACTTTTAAATAAAAAAAGCTATCTTAGAATTTGGATTTCACATCCACTTTTTCTAAGATAGCTTATATTATTTCTTTTGTTGCTAAAATTTAGACACCTCTTAAATCAAACTCAGGCACATAACTCTTCTCATCGGTACCCTCATCTTGTATAAATGCATTCTTTATTCCTATTTCAAGGCAGTAATCTATGAGACTATCATAATGACTTTTCTTTAGAGGTCTATTGATTTCTTTATACTCCTCTGCTTTAAACATAGGTGTATACTGGTTCATAAGACTTAAATAAACCTTATCTCCAAAAGTTTTGTTAATATAGTCAACTATCTTTTTTGAGTCAAACAATAATCCTGGAAGCATTAAATGCCTTATAATTACGCCTTTTTTAATCATACCTTTTTCATCAAACTTCACTTCTCCAGCTATATCTACCATTTTTTCTATAGCCTGTGATGCAGTAGAAAAGTAATGCGGTACCTTTGAATATCTAAGACCATACTCATCCTTAAAATACTTTAAATCTGGTACAAATACATCTACAAACCCCTTTAATAATTCTAAAGTATGTAAAGCTTCATATCCATTGCTGTTGTATACCACAGGAATCTTAAGGCCTTTTTTCTTTGATATCTTTAAGGCTTCTACTATCTGCACCGCATAATGAGTAGGTGTTACTAGATTTATGTTATTTGCTCCTCTTAACTGCTGTTCTAAAAATATATCACTAAGCCTCTCTATAGTTATTTCTTTTCCAATACCTTCTTGGCTTATATCATGATTTTGGCAAAACACACAATTGAGATTGCATCCAGAAAAGAACACTGTTCCTGACCCCTCTTCTCCAGAAATGCATGGCTCCTCCCATTGATGAAGGGACACTCTTGCAACCTTAACTTTATCTGAACTTTTGCAAAATCCAAATTTTCCATTAGTCCTATCTATTTTGCAGTTTCTTGGACATATACTGCACTGTTTTAGTAAGTCTAAATTTTCATCTTCCATGAATAATCTCCCTCTTTAATCGAAAACTAATATTTATTTTCTTACTTAACTTTGTCAATAAAAATCATATCACACTAGAATATTTTTTTCTATGCTATAATAATTGTACTAGGATTTTAAAATTCAATTTTATGGAGGCAATTATGAAATTCAAAGTTGATTTTCACACTCATTCAACGGCATCAGATGGGCGTAAATCTCCATCAGACTTAGTAAAAGCCGCAAATTTAAATAGTGTTAAGATAATGGCTTTAACAGATCACGATACCTTAAAAGGGCTAGATGAAGCAATTTCAGAGGGTCTTAGATTAGGTATAAGAGTTATTCCAGGTATAGAGCTTTCTGCTCTTCACAATGGTGAGTCAGTACATATACTAGGGTATTTTAAGGGTGATGGCTACCACGATCATAGCCTTATAAATTTTCTTAAAGACAAGGAAGATTCCAGGCTTAAAAGAGCTGAGAAATTCATAGAAAATCTAGATACTTTCTTTGGTATAAAAATAAACTATAACGATGTGCTAAAAATCAGTAACGGCTTAGTAGCACGTCCTCATATTGCCAAGGCAATAATTGATGCTGGTTATGACTATTCTTGGAATTATATATTTGAAAAATTTTTAAGTGATTCAAGTCCAGCCTATGTTCCAAACAAAAAAGTATCAATCCCAGAAGCCATAACACTCCTTCATAACCATAATGCCTTGGCCGTTCTTGCCCATCCTATACTTTTAAAGAAGAACTCTCCTACTGATCTTATAAGAGATTTTGATTTCGACGGTATAGAAGGTTTTTACCATTTAAATTCCAGACAAAAAGAAGCAGAATTCATAACACTAGCTCACAATTACAATAAACTTATAACCTGTGGTTCAGACTATCATGGAATAGATGGCGATGGCAAACACGGCATGGTAGGAGATGTTAGATTCAGTGACGATTATCTAAACAAGTTTTTAAAAACACTAAAAATAGGATGCTAACGCATCCTATCTACTATTGTTGAGGTTATCAGTTTCTTCTGGAGCCTTTACTTCTGGGGTTTGATTTTCTGATGTGTCCAATTTATCATCTGCGTACCACTTAGAATCTGTAGTAGGGTTATTTATTATTCCAGCCATAACTAAGATTCCTAATAGAGCTGTGACTATTTGTCCATAGTCTTCTGGAAGTATATTCACTCCAAATCCATTTAATAATAGAGGAATAAATGAAAAAATAGATAACCATAATCCATAATTTTTAAATCTTTCCCATTTCATATAAAACACCTGCCTTAGTTTACTAATTTTTTTCTTTTGCTCTAATACATAATATTCTTATTCATATATTTAGTTACTAAAATCATTGTGCAGTCTATCCGCCATACACTTCTACAAGTCTTGTGCACAAAAAAATCCTGAGACTTAATATCTCAGGATTTTTATCATACTTAATAATATTTAATTTTATGCCTCTTTTAAGAATGCATAGTAGCCTCTCATAGTTTCATATATATCAGCCTTAGATGCTACTTCCCATGGAGCATGCATATTGTGTAATGCTACTCCACAGTCTATTACTTCCATACCATATTGAGCTAGGATGTATGCTATAGTTCCACCGCCGCCTTGATCAACCTTTCCAAGTTCTGCAGTCTGCCATGTTACTCCATATTTATCCATGATATTTCTTATTTGACCTACAAATTCAGCATTAGCATCATTGCATCCGCTCTTTCCTCTTGAACCAGTGTATTTGCTGAATACTATACCTTTTCCAAAGTATGCACAGTTATTTCTTTCCATAACACTTGGGTAGTTTGGATCAAATGCTGCACTAACATCTGAAGATAGCATCTTAGAATTAGATAAAGCTCTTCTAACCTTTATGTCGCTATAGTCTCCCATTCTGTCCATTATTTCTGCTACTGCATTTTCAAAGAATTTTGAATGCATTCCAGTAGCACCTATGCTTCCTACTTCTTCTTTATCAACAAGTAAAGTTACACAAGTCTTCTCTGCTTCTGTCATTTCTAACATAGCTTCAAAAGAAGTGTATCCGCATATTCTATCATCATGTCCATATGCTAAAACCATACTTCTATCTAAACCATAATCTCTTGCTGCACCAGCTGGAACAACTTCTAATTCTGCTGATACGAAATCTTCTTCAACTATTCCATACTTTTCATTTAAAAGCTTTAATATGTTAAGTTTTACTCTATTTTTAGCTTCCTTATCCTTTATTGGAATAGATCCAACTAATATATTTAAGTCTTCTCCTTCTATTGCATTTGAAACTTTCTTTTGCATTTGGTCTGCTGATAAATGCACTAAAAGATCTGAGATTCCAACTACTGGATCATTAGCATCTTCTCCAATAACAACCTTTACAGATGTTCCATCTTTTCTTATCATAACACCATGGATACTTAGTGGAATTGTAACCCATTGATATTTCTTTACTCCACCATAATAGTGAGTTTCCATCATAGCTAAGTCAGTATCTTCATATAAAGGATTTTGCTTTAAATCAAGTCTAGGTGAATCTATGTGAGCTCCTAAGATTCTCATTCCCTTTTCTAAGCTTTCTTTTCCTATAAGGAATAATGCTAAAGATTTTCCCATATGATTTACATAAACTTTGTCTCCAGCCTTTAAGCTTTCATTGTTTTCTATAATCTTATTTAAGTCTCTATAACCTTGTTTTTCTGCAAGAATTACAAATTCATCAACGCATTCTCTTTCTGTCTTTGCTATAGTCATGAAATTTTTATATCTATCCGAAAGATCAAACACCTTCTTTAGATCCTCATCAGAATATTTTTCCCATGCATATTCATATTTTTTAGTTAAGTCTTTAACGTCCATTGCACTTCCTCCTATCACATAAAAACTTTTTTAACAACAAGTCCATTTTAACTCATTCCACTAAAAATTGAAACACAATTCATACTAATCTGTTATAATACAGTTTATTTTTACATCATGTTCATCTATTGGAAGTTCATTCACTATTTGTTCTTTGTAACATATAGCTATTATGTGGCATTCCTCTTTAAGTTTTAATAAAAATCTGTCATAAAATCCTCCACCATAGCCAAGCCTTCCACCATTATTATCAAAGGCTACTCCTGGTGCTATGACTAAGTCTATATTTTTTTCCTCTATAACATGATTTTCCTTGAGCTCAGGTTCTAATATTCCTCTATAACTTTCTGACAAATCAGACCAACATCTTATTTCAACAGCTTTCATTCCATTTGCTTTATCTATAACTTTTGGCACACACACTCTCTTACCACTACCTAATGCGTGTTTTATAAGTTTATGAGTATCTACTTCACTACCATAACTCACAAATACAAATAGAAGCTTTGAACTTTTATAAGAATCGCTATTTATAATTCTTTCATATATAACGCTATCTTTCTCTTTCCTTCGTTCCTTTGGCATTTCATCTCTAAGCTTTATTAAATTCTTTCTAAGACAGCTTTTAAAATCCACCCATTTCACCTATCCTTTGGTCTATAATCTCAGCTGGAGTTATTTGTGACATAGTACTATATCTATAATTTGCTGCTGCTGCTTCAATTATCACCGCTAAGTTTCTACCTGGTCTTATAGGAATTCTCATATTTCTAACCTTCACTCCAAGTATTTCAGTGTATTCCTTATCTATTCCAAGTCTATCGTAAGCTCCATTATCTCTCCAATGCTCTAGATGAATTACAAGCTTTATAGTCTTTGAATGAAGCACTGAACTAAGTCCATAAAGGGCAGTTATATCTATTATACCCATACCTCTTACTTCTAGCATTCCAAAGGTTATCTTAGGAGAAGTTCCCTTTAATATACCATCAATTTGTTTTATATCAACAGCATCATCTGCAACTATTCTATGGCCTCGCTTTATAAGCTCTAATGCTGTTTCACTCTTGCCTATACCACTTTCTCCTGTTATAAGTATTCCTATACCATATATATCTACTAGAACACCATGAACCCTTGTCTCTGGGGCTAGGGCATCATCTAGAAAGTTTGATAACTTATTTATAAATCTAGTAGTTATCATATCTGTTCTTAAAATCCATCTTTTATTCTCTTCAGCATATTTTATAATTTCTTCATGAGCTTCAAGTCCTCTAGTTAAAATTATGCAAGGAGTATAAAACTCCATGTATTTTTTTATTCTCTTCTTTCTTATATCAGGATGCATATCGTCTAAAAAGCTCCATTCAGCTCTTCCTATAACCTGTATTCGATCATTTGCGAAATAATTATAAAATCCAGCAAGCTGAAGTCCTGGTCTGTTTAAATCTATTATATCTACTTCATTTTCTGGGTTACCTTCAACTAATACTTCTAATTTAAAATGCTCTATAAGTTCATTTACCCTAACTGCCATAGCCCTATCCTCCATTTCATTTATGTCGATTCTTAATTTTTCTTTTTTTCCACCATATTAAGTTGTGCTCTAAAGTTTCTCTTTACTGCATCTATATAATGTCTTCTCAGCTTTTGCTGCTCATCCTTTTCTTCCTCTGTAAGACCTTCCTCTTGACTTTTCTTATATAAAAAGTTTATTCTTTCTACAACCTTATCCATTTCCATATCCATATCAATATTCCTCCTTAGCTATATCTCTAATTTTACTTTATTCATTAATTTTAAACAACATAAAAATTACCATTATTTAAAATAAATCTTTACGTTTTTTCAATTTAAATTTAAAGTTCATTAAGTTTTTCTACATATCATTAGTATTATTCGATTTAATTTCCGACTTAATTCTTATTTTTATTTTTTCTTAAATTCTTTCTTTCTACATGTAACAGTATTTTGGTTTATTTTCCAATAACTGTAAAAGGAATAATTTTATTTTTTTTCTTTGTATTTTAGAATTATTTGTATTTATATGGAGTATTTTTTTTCTTTATTTATTAGTCATATTTGGTAAAATAGTACTATAGAGTTGATTATTTATTTTATTAGGAGAGTGATTTTATGAACCGTGACGAACTTCAAATTAATATTGAAGAGTTAAGGCATGAATTATACACGTTGTTAGGAAAGAAAAATCCTACTGATCAGCGAGTGGTTGAGTGTAGCAAGGAGTTGGACAAACTAATTGTAATTTACCAAAAAAATTGTATTAAAAATACCACTTACGCTTAATTACATACTAAACTTTAAAGCTGCTATATAAATATAGCAGCTTTTTCTTAATCCTTATAAATCAAGTTCATCTATAACTTCATCTAGATCGTAGTCCTTATCCTTTGCAAAAAAGGCTACTATAAATTCACAATAGTCACTATTTTCTTTCTCTACATCATATGAAGCAAATTGTCCTTCAACATCAAATTCTTCAAGGGCATCTTCTATAATAGATCCCATATTATCTACAGCTACATCATTTAAATAAGGAAGATAATATTCCTCTCTCCACTCATCACTATCCTCATCACTCTCTTCATCATTTGCATAAGCTGTAGCTGCCTTTATTTCATCTTCGTCAAAATCATAAAAAGCTCTTAGAACTACTAAGTCCTCTTTAGCTTTTAGCTCTTCTATCTCTTCTATTCCATTTTCCTCTAGGTATGCTATTAATTTTTCCTTATTAATCACATTCATCCCCGCCTTTACTTATTATATAAAAGATTTTTATATTCTTTGCTCACTCTTAAAAACTCTTCGTCATCTTCTACGAAGTTTAGTTCCTTATTACCATCTACCATATCTACTCTAAATATGTATGCATCTTCTTCACTATTATTTCCTTCTACAGGAGATAATATTAAATATTGTTTTTCATTTTCTGTTTCCTCATCTAAATATATCTCTGCTATTGGTTCAAAAGCCACTTTATTTCCTTCTTCATCTTTGAAGTACATTACTTCCATATCTTCATTTATCATTTACTAACTCCTTCTCTACGGTCACCTATCCCATAGCTCTATGTTCTACCAAATAACTTATAGCTTAAACTATAGTTATTTTAATTTTAGTTGTTCTATATAGGTTTTTCAAGCATTTATAATATAATTTTGTAGGATTAATTAATTACCTTATAAAAACTTAGCTTCATCCAATCTAATTTAGGAGACTGCACACTTTATTTTTATAAAATATATATTCGTAATGAAGTGCACGTGTCAAGACAACATATAAAAGCTTCTTGTCTAATTCATTTTCTCCATAAAATTCATCACTGACATTAAATACTATAGAACAGTCAAATTCTAATCCTTTAGTCATGTAAGAGGGAATGATTATATTATTGAGGTTTATTAAATCATCACTTTCTCTTATAAGAGACCAACTGATATTGCTGTATTTTTTCAAGTTGTCATTTATCTTCTTACACTGCTCTCTGCTCTTTCCTATTATAGCTATAGAATTTTTGCCAGCACCATGAACCTTTTCCACTATCTCATCTACTCTTATAGCAAAATCTTTATAAGTGCTATATTTAATAAGCTCTGGTTCATCTCCATGCCTTAATACAGGCTTTGCTGGAGTCAAGCTATTTTCTTGAGTTTTTAAAACTCTATTAGCTAGATTTATGATTTCAATGGTTGATCTATAGCTTTGTGTAAGCATAGTATACTCCATATCATCTTTAAATACCCCATGAATTATATTATTCCAATCTTTAAGACCTTTATATGCATATATGCCCTGTCCTAAATCTCCAACTAATGTCAAAGAATTTCCTTTGCTTATAAGGCTCATTATAGCTATTTCAAAAGGACTGTAGTCCTGAACCTCATCAACCATGACATGAGAAAACTTAACTTCCTCCTCCATAGCTTCAATTTTGAGCTTCAAATAAAGCATAGGTGCCAAGTCCTCACTATCTATTATTCCCCCTTCTTTGTTTTCATTTATCTTTTTTCTCATATAGTCAGAAAGTTCTTTAGGAATCTTATTATCACTAGCTATAGCGAACATATCTTCATCTAGGAAAAACCTCATGTAAAGTTCTTTAGCATCTAAGCCCTTCCATCTTTCAAAGTACTCTTCAAAAGCCTTTTTGCTATTTCTCTTTGCATTTTCTTTTCTTAAATCCCTTTCTTCATAAGTAGCCCTTAATATGTTTCGCCTATGCTGACTATCTTCTTCTTCCCTCTTTATCTTTACAATTTTCAGATCATACTGAGCATCTATAGAGTCAAGCATAGCTGCTATTTTTTCTTTAAGTTTCAAAGAAAGGTATCTTTTTATCTCACTTTTCCTTGCATTTACAGGAAATTTAATAAGATCTTTTAAGAATAGTCTTCTTATCTCTTTTGCATCTACTAGAATATTATCTTCCACCATTATGCTGTCTATTCTTCCATCTTCTATTTCAAGAAGTTTTATATATCTATCCATCATGGTTTTAAAAATCAATGACCCCTTAACCTTTGCTGAACCCATGATAAATTTGTATTCTTCATCCTTCGACTCTTCAAGTATATATCTAAGTTTCATATCCTTTGTATGAAGTTTGCCTTTTATCTTTAGGGTATTCAAGCAAAAATCCTCAAAGGTTTCTTGTCTTACATCCTCTACCCCAAGACTAGGCAGAACATCGCTTATATAATCTAAGAAAATCTTATTTGGTGCTAGAACTAGTATATCTTTCCCTTCCAGATTTTCTCTATATCTATACAAAAGATATGCAAGCCTATGAAGGGCAACTGTGGTCTTTCCAGAACCTGCAGATCCTTGAACTAAAACAGCGTAGGTTTTCGGATATCTTATGATTTCATTCTGTTCTTTTTGAATGGTTGCAACAACATCCTTAAGCTTAGACCCTATACTTTCTTCAAGAGTTATCTTTAAGAAATCATCTATCAGGGCATTTTCTTCCTGCTCCCCTACATTTTTTAGGATTATATCATTTATCCCTTCATCAAAAATCTCCACAAGCTCTTCATCTTTGTAGAGGAATTTTCGCTTTAACGACAAGTCCCCTTCTATAATTCCTATAGGAGCCCTGTACTCTGTAGGACCTTGAGTTCCACTGTAGTATAAATCAGC
>JALEZF010000085.1 GCA_022773025.1 Clostridium sp.
ATACTATTACAAGACAAGTTAATAATTAAAACCAATAACAAAGTCTTGAAATTTAAGGAGGTATATATATGGCAAAAACATTAGTACCAACAGCAAAACAAGGATTACAAAATTTCAAAAACGAAGTTGCTAACGAATTAGGAGTTCCATTTAAAGAATACAATGGAGACTTAACTTCTAAACAATGCGGATCAGTTGGCGGCGAAATGGTTAAGAAAATGGTAGAAGCTTACGAAAAGAATATGAAATAAATATACTTTGAAAAGGGATTGCCTCTAAGGCAATCCCTTTACCATTTCTAAATGAATATAAGTTCCCCATCTTTTTCGTCAACAATAACCTTAGAACCATTCTTTACGCTTCCTTTTATTATTTCATAAGCCAGCTTTGTCTCTATGGAATTTTCTATATAACGCTTTAGCGGTCTTGCTCCGTAGAAAGGATCATATCCCTCTTTAGCAATAACCTCTTTTGCTTTATCTGTAAGTGTAAGAGTTATATTCTTTTCTTTAAGCTTTCCTCTCACTCCCTCAAGGAAAATTTCTATTATATTCTTTATACTTTCTATTGATAGAGGTTTAAACATTATTATATTATCTACTCTGTTTAAAAATTCTGGCTTGAAGCTTCGCTTCATTATTTCCATAACCTTTTCTCGAGTCTCTTCTGTTATATGATTATTTTCTATACCTTCTAATATATGTCCACTGCCTATATTTGAAGTCATTATGATTATAGTGTTTTTAAAATCTATTATCTTTCCCTTATTGTCTGTAAGTCTTCCGTCATCAAGGATTTGAAGAAATATATTGAATACATCTGAATTAGCTTTTTCAATTTCATCAAATAAAATTACACTGTAAGGCTTTCTTCTAACGGCTTCTGTAAGCTGTCCGCCCTCTTCATAGCCTACATATCCTGGAGGCGCTCCGATGAGTCTTGATACAGAATATTTCTCCATGTATTCAGACATATCGATTCTTATCATATTGTCCTCTGAGTCAAATAAAGTTCTAGCTAAAGTCTTTGCTAGTTCTGTTTTACCTACTCCTGTAGGCCCCAAAAATATAAATGAACCTATTGGCTTTTGACTATCCTTTAGTCCAGCTCTAGCTCTTATGACGGCGTCAGTTACAGTGTTTACTGCTTCTTCCTGTCCTACTACTCTCTTACTTAGCTCTTCATGAAGCCTTAATAGTTTTTGTCTTTCTGTCTCTACTAATCTTGAAACTGGTATTCCTGTCCACTTTGATACTATCTGTCCTATTTCGTCTTCTGTTACTTCTTCCTTTAATAGAGCATCCTCATAATTATTTTTTAGAATTTCTTCTTTATTTTTTATCTCCTGCTCTAATTTGGGAAGCTCTCCGTATTTAAGCTCTGCAACTTTGTTTAAGTCATATAGTCTTTCATATTTTTCTATATCACCTTTGACTTTATCAAGCTGAGATTTTAAGTTTTTAATAGATAATATCTGTTCTTTTTCTTTTTCATACTTTATAGTTAAGGTTTTATCCTGCTCTTTTAGGTTTGACAGCTCTTTTTCTATATTTTCAAGCCTATCTTTGCCATAATCTCCACCTTCTTTTGTAATGGCTTCTTTTTCAATCTCTAGGTGCAGTATCTTTCTTCTAACTTCATCTACAGCTGTTGGCATGCTGTCTATTTCTGACCTTATCATAGCACCTGCTTCATCAATTAAATCTATGGCCTTATCTGGCATATATCTATCCTGTATATATCTATGAGAAAGCTTTGCTGCAGCAACTATTGCTGAGTCTTGTATTCTTATCCCATGATGGATTTCAAATCTTTCTTTAAGGCCCCTAAGAATTGCTATAGTGTCTTCTACAGATGGTTCCTCTACCTTTACAGGCTGGAATCTTCTTTCTAAAGCTTTATCCTTTTCTATATACTTTCTGTATTCATCAAAGGTGGTTGCTCCTATACAGTGAAGATCACCTCTTGCAAGAGCTGGCTTTATAAGATTTCCTGCGTCCATAGCTCCTTCTGTCTTTCCTGCTCCAACTATGGTATGAATCTCATCTATAAATAATATTATTTTTCCTTTGCTATTTTCAACTTCCTTTAAAACAGCCTTTAATCTCTCTTCGAATTCTCCTCTATACTTTGCTCCTGCTATAAGAGCTCCCATATCAAGAGAGAATATTATCTTGTCCTTTAATCCTTCTGGCACATCACCTTTTACAACCCTTTGAGCAAGGCCTTCTATTATGGCAGTTTTACCTACTCCTGGCTCACCAATTAGCACTGGATTATTTTTAGTCCTTCTTGATAGTATTCTAACTACCCTTCTGACCTCTTCATCTCTGCCTATGACTGGATCCATATCATGCTTTCTAGCTCTTTCAACTAAATTTGTTCCATATTTCGTTAAAACATCATATGTTCCTTCTGGATCTTGAGTATCTACTCTCTGGCTTCCTCTGACTGTTGCAACTATCTTAAGGAAATCCTGCTTGTTGATCCCAAAGGTGGCAAGTATACGCCCTACTTCTCCTTTGTAATCTACATCCATTATAGCTGTAAAAACGTGCTCCACACTTATAAAACTATCTTTAAATTCCTCAGCTATACTTTCAGCCTTGTTTAATACTTCTTCTATTCTTCTAGTAGCATATATGCTGTTTGCTCCATCACCTGATACTTTAGGCAGTTTTTCTATGAAGGACTGAGTAACATCTAAAACAGTCTTAGGGTCTTTCCCCATTCTTTGAATTATATTTGGTATTAACCCATCCTTTTGATCTAACAAAGCATAAAAAAGATGAATCACATCAACTTGAGGATTTCCAAAACGCACCGCTGTGCTTTGAGCATCATTTAATGCTTCTTGAACCTTTAATGTCATCTTATCAATATTCATAATTCTACCCCTTTCTATACATCTTTCATCAACACATTATAGTTCAATTATAGGATTTGTAAAGTGTGATATTCTATTCTTTTATATGAAAAAAAGGTGTGCTACAATGAAAAAATGATTTTATCATAACATACCTTTTATTTTTATTATTTAAATTGCTTTTTCTAAATTTATAGCTAAGCTAAAATATCTTATTGCATCTCTAGTTTGAGAAAAGTCATAATACATATTTCCCATATCCATGTAGCGCTTATAAAGTTCTTTCTTTGATCCAAATTTTATAAGAGCGTCCAAAGATAAATTCATGTACATTTCAGCTTCTATATTCATGCCTTTTTCTTTTAAAATCACAGCCTTAAAGTAATATGCTTTCTCCATAAGCTTCATATTATCATTAGAAATAGCATAATTTAAAACTTCACTGCATCTCTCTCTGGCTCTATCTAAATCATTCATCTTTAATAGATTTTTCACTTCAAATATAAGAGTCTTTCCTATCATGTTATTAAAATCATTGTAACACATATTAGCAGTGTCCTCTAAGTACTCTATAGCCTCGTTACATCTACCCAAATCTACTAAAGTATTTGCAAATATAAGTCTACTTATAATTTTCTTTTCATTGTTTCCATAAAGCTTCATAATCTCATCTTGTAGATCATATGCCTTATTTTCATCTCCAAATCTCAATTCTAACATAGATATAATGCTACAAATATGTGCTCTCAAAGTATCATCTTTGATTTTATTTAAGAGTTCATTAAGGTCTTCTCTATAGCTATTTATCTTTTCATAATTCTCCATCATTGAATAACAAATAAATTTATTGTACTCAATAATACATCTTTTAGATAAATCCTCTATTTTGCTATCATCCATTATGTTTATTGCACTCTCATAACATGATATAGCTTGTACATATTCTTCATTACACTCAAAATATTCAGCAATATCCGCGTAATAAATCATGTAACAACTACCTTTATCACATTTTTCACATATCTCATAATACTCAGATATAAGATCTTCTATCTCTAAATACTTCTCTTTTTCTAAATACCACTCAAACAATATATGAGTTATTTCAAAGGCCAAATCAAATTCACTAAATTCTAGAGCATACTCTAAGTTGTATTTAAAATCTGCTTCTACTTCATGAGAAAACTCAGAGTTTTTAAGGCCATTTATGTTTTCTTTTATCTGCTGTCTAACATCCTGCTGTAAATAATTCATTGATAAATCCAGCTTGTCTGCAATAAATTCTAAAATCCATGGTTCTGGCTTTATCTTATTATTCTCTATGCAACTCATCTTAGAAACAGAGATTTTATCTCCGCATATATCCTTTAAAGTTATCCCTTTGTATACTCTAGCTCTTTTAATCTTTTCCCCAGTCGATAATACTTCCATAAAACTACACCTACACTAACACTTTATATTTAACTTAATATTCCTAGTTCTTTAAATATAATAACGCCTTCATTTAAATATTTAGCTGCTTCCGTTTCTTTGTTTATCTCGATATAAAACTTTCCAAGTAATATAGAAATTTCACCTGCTCTTTTCATTTGTTCCATATTTTTAGCAAAATTTAATGCCATGATTAATGAATTCTCTGATGATAACACATTGTTTTTCAACAATTCCACTCTATGCCTTAAAAGATAATAATCTATTATGGCTCCTTCATTACCATCTTCCACATAATCATAAATCTCATCTAAAGCTTTGTCACAATTATCTGGATCCTTCATTTTTATATAATTATCACATATATTTATCAAAGTTTGTATAAGATTTTCGTCTTTATTAATTAATCTCATTTCTTTAGCTTTGTTTAAATGCTTGAAAGATTCTTCGATGTTATCAAATTCATAGAAAAGTTTTCCTAAATTATTTTCTATCTTTGATAGTTCTGAAGCATCATTAAGTTTTCTAAATATATCTAAAGTCTTTTGGCAACAACTTATAGCATTATCTATATCACCTTTTTTATGATACTGCTCCGTAAGTAAAAGTAGAGATTTTGCATATTGTCTTTTATCTTGAAGCTGTTCAAACTTTTCTTTTGCCAAATAAGAATACTTTATAGACTTGTCCATATTTTCGAGTTTAAAATATACGCTAGCTATAAAATAATATATTTCTCCAAGAAGATTATCATTGTCCATATGTTTATCTAAAAACATTTTTTCTGCTTGTTTAAGATAACTGTTGCAGGAATGATAAGCTTTTAATTCATAAGTTATTTTTCCTAGGTTTAAGAAGGTGTTTATTATCTCTTCATAATTATTATTTTTTATAAAAATAACGTTTGCAGACAAAAATATTTGTTGAGCTAATGCATACTCATTTTTCTTCATATGTATTGTTGCTCTAAGATATAGATTCCGTGCTTTTCTATATTCTAAATTATATTTTTCTGCATAATATAAGGCTTTTTCTATATATTCACTGCCTGTTATTAATTCATCATTTAATATATAAGATTCGGATAAATTTTCATAGTAAAGGCAAATCTTTTCAGCTTGAGATTCCTCTGATTCCATCAAATATTCAATTGAGGTATCCAATACATTTGCTATATACTCTAAAAGATCCATACTGGGGTTAGACTTTCCAGACTCAACTAGGCTTATTTGACCAGGAGTTATCCTATCTCCTGCTAAATCTTTGAGAGTCATATCCAGCTCTTTACGTCTTCTTTTAATTTTTTCGCCCAAAGATAATATTTCCATCTTCGATCTTCCTCTTCTCTACCATTAGTTTCTCAAAATTATTCATATTATGTATTATTATAGCATATTTTTATAGCAATACACATAATTTTTACTTAATATTTATCTATTTATGATTTTTTACAAAAATAGGACCATATTATCCTAAATATGGTCCTATTTGATACTAATCCATCCATTTTGACATATTTCCATACATATCGTTGGTAAAATTCTTTACTGCTTTTTTAGTTCTTTTCATTTTTCTTTTTGTTGCATTATCTACATTCATTCCCATTGCAGCACCCATGGCCATTCCAACCATAGCACCTGTTGCAATACCACTTACGAAACCACCAGCATTATGATTATTTCTCATATTCATAAAGTTTCACTTCCTTTCAGCAATATTGATACTATTATAATGTGCATTTTTATTTTTATTAACCTATAAAGTTACTGCCATATTTGTAATGAAATAATTGCTGAATGAATTTAAGGATTATGAAGTCATATTTTCTAAGATATATAAAATGAATTCTGACTTTTCATCTTCATTTAAAGTTTTTATATTTTTAATGCAGGACTCCCTTTGATTTTTGTATGACTCTATGAGAGATTCAAAGTTTAGTTCTCTTTTTGATTCATCATTAGGTTTTCTATATTCCTTTAAGACTTTTATGTTTTCTTCATTATTAGATGCTATAGATAAGATTTCATCTTTTACATTCAAATCCGCCACTTTAAGAGTATTTGTTTTAAGCCATTTCTCAACAACTTTGTCAGAACTTATTCCTAATGCTTCCTTGCATTTTTCATCTACAAGTTCATTAAATAAATCGCCAGTATGACTATCTACTTTTACAAAGGTAACCTTGATTCCTTTAGCCATAAGCTTCTGCATTTCTTCATAGTACTTTTCAGAGGATGGTTCTCGCCTTTCCCAAAATCCTGTGGCATGATGACTCACACCTTCATAATCATGGAATATCACAACCTCTTTTATGTGATTATCTAAAGCATATTCCGTAGCTCTTATGGCTCCCTTAAGCTCTCCTGCAATCTGCCTTATATTTCTCTCACCTTCATTTTTCCCTTTTCCACTTTCTATGTATAAAACCACGTCGTTTTCAACAGCTACCATTCCATATGAATACTCTTCTGTAGCAGAATTGTAGCTTCCATCCACGTATACATGCAATCCTTCTTTAGGATAGTTGTCATCTGATTTTTTCAAAAGCACAGAGCTTTCACTCAAATATTTTTTTGCTTCTTCCACATTTTCGAAGCTTTTATATTTTGCGCCTTTTACGCCTTTTACGTAAGATAAGCACTGATTCCACGTATCCACTATAAGATTTTCAATTTTTTTTTGATTTTGAGAGTCAAAACCTTCTTTTATTGCATAAACTTTTTTTCCCATAGCTTACCTCTTTCTAAAATATACTTTCTATCTTTCCCCATATGCTTTCTATAGTTTCTCCACCTACAGCAGAATTTATATAGTTTACTCCCTCTTTTATTATCTTAATTATATCCTCTTGCCCCTGCCAATTTTCTAAAAGTACATTTTCAGGAATGTCATTTACTATTTTGTTAAGTACAAAGAATATTATTGCCACATCATCTATCTTTCCTATAAAAGGAATAGAATCTGGAAGAATATCTATAGGTGATGCCAAATAACCAAGTGCTACACCTACCACAGCTTTAGTCTTCTTGTCCACTCTTTCATCTTTAAATACCCTGTACAATAAGGCCAAAAAGTCAGGAACTATCATAAGATAATTTGCAGCTCCATTATACTTTTCTGGAACTTTACTCTCAACATTTTCTTTAAATTTAGAATATCCATCTACTTTCTTTACTATTATACTTTCCTGAGGTTCTTCTTCTATCTCTTCTTTAACTTCCTCTTCCTTAACTTCTTTTTCTAAAGAGAAATCTATATCCTTAGTTTCAACATATATTTTCTCTTCTTTTAAAGTTAGAGTTTTCAAAGCAAGTTCTAGTTTCACAGGAAGTTTTTCTAGTATACCGTCCAAGTTTAAACTCAATACATCTTTTTCTATATCAACCTCTATGCCTTGTTCTTTTAAATTTTTAACTGCTATTTTAAGAGCTTGTCTTCTTACTACAGACCATATAGAAAGCTTTGAAATACCTATTTTTAATATGGTCATATGAATATTATTGTTATCTACATTTCCAAGGGCTAGCTTTACACTGAAAGGAATCTTAAATAAAGCCTTATATTCTCCCTTTATTTCTATAAAATCTTTTAGATTCACTTCATCTATAGATAGACCAGGAACCTTCATAAAGTCATTTATTATTGAAATAATATCAGCGCCACTCAAAGACACATTAACATTTGAAATCTTCATACTCTCCACCTCATCAACTTTTCACTCTTATCTTTTAACTTTTTACTCCCTAAAGTATATCACATCTTCGTAAAAATTTAATTAGCTAGTCCAAAATTTACATTGCCAAAATCTATGATTTTCATTAGACAAGATTTTTAAAATCTATATAATAGGTATTACAAGCTAATTCTTTTTTAAAGGAGGCATGTAGATAATGAATAAAACAAAAAAATTAAAAATCTATATACCCGTTATTGGAATTACTGTTTCTTTAATATTACTTGCCTATGTAAAACTCTTTCTACATTCTAATACCATGGAAAGTTACAATAAATTTCTCGATGATTTGAACAGTGGTAATGTGGTCTCTGTAAATATGGATTCAACAAATACCATGGATATAAAAACAAAAGATGGTACTAAATATACTACAGACAATCCTAGAACTGAAACATTAAAAGAAAATCTTTTAAAACAAAATGTAGTGGTAAAAGAAAATAAATCAGTATCACCTATAGAAACAGCCCTTGGTATATTATTTTTAGGTTCTGTTATATCTTTAGGAGTCACTGCAATTAAGACTTCCAAACTTTCTTCTAAGTCCATGCTTACTGTAGATGCTATAGAAGCACATACTTTAGATTCCTTTAAATTCAGCTTCAAATCTTTTGCTGGAAACGAAGAAGCAAAAGAAAGTCTTCAAGATGTTGTTGACTTTTTGAAAAACCCTGAAAAATATGCATCTTACGGTGCGAGGATGCCTAAAGGTGTAATTCTTTATGGAGCTCCTGGAACAGGAAAAACCCTTTTAGCAAAGGCTGTGGCTGGCGAAGCTAAAGTTCCTTTTTATGCTATTTCAGCTTCTGATTTCATTCAAATGTATGTTGGTGTAGGTGCCAGCAGAATAAGAAATCTATTCAAAAAAGCCAAAGCTCACGGAAAAGCTGTAATATTCATCGATGAAATAGATGCCATAGGAAAGAAAAGGTCAAGCTCTAAAAATGGTGGTTCAGATGAAAGGGATCAAACTTTAAATGCTCTTTTAACTGAAATGTCAGGTTTTAATGACCATAGTGGAATAGTAGTTATAGCTGCAACTAATAGACTTGACATGCTTGATGATGCCCTTTTAAGACCTGGGAGATTCGATAGACATGTTGAAGTTGCTCTTCCTGATGTTGCTGCAAGAGAAGATATTCTAAGGCTTTATCTAAAAAATAAACCTTGCCAAGACATAGATATTAAAAATTTAGCAAAGAAATGCACATATTTTTCTGGTGCCAAGCTTGAAAGTCTCATAAATGAAGCTGCAATTCTAGCCTGCAAAGAACAAAAGCCCTATATAACAGAAGAACACATAGAAAAAGTATTTTCTAGAGTTATAGCAGGTCATGAAAAGATTAATAGGGATTCCCTAACTCATGAGGACTTAAAAATCACAGCTTATCATGAAGCAGGACACGCCTTGATTTCTAAGCTTATGATTCCTTGCGATAATGTTTCAAAGATAACCATAATACCTACCTCTAATGGTGCTGGAGGTTATACTTTGACAATACCTAAAGATACTAATTATCAGACTTTAGATTATTTAAATAAAAGACTTATGGTAATGCTTGGTGGACGTGCTGCTGAGGAGATAATATTCGGTAAAGATATGGTTACAACTGGAGCTTTTAATGATTTAAAAACCGCTACCTCCCTTATAACTGCAATGATAACGCAATATGGTATGGGTGAATCTCTAGGACTTCTCAACTTAATGGAAATCCAAAATACCTCACCTGTTTCATCTCAAGATATAGTGCAGGAATCTAAAGATAAGCTTCAAAAGCTTTATGATGAGGTAAAAAGCACCCTGCATCACCATCTATCCACTTTAAATCTTATAGCTGAAGAGCTTCTAGATAAGGAGACCTTAGTTGAAGATGACATAGAGAGACTATTATCAGCATAGATTCTATTTAAAAATATGTTTTAAACCATAATTAAGGACACTCATCTATAAAATTTGAGTGTCCTTTTTTATAATTTAATCTTTGTACACAGCTGCTCCAACTATAGTTCCTGCAATTAATCCTCCAAAATGGCCAAAGTTATCTATGTTTGATGCACTTAATCCTATTACCACATTTACTATGATAACAGAAACTATACTCTTAAAGAACTGAGGCCCTATTGTATTCTTCTTTTTATAACCAAGTATAAGAGCACTACCAAATAATCCAAATATAGCTCCCGATGCTCCAATAGATAAATATGGCGAGAACATATAACTTGCTATTGTAGAGGCTACCCCTGATATCAAATATATAGCTAAGAATTTCTTTGTTCCAAAGTAATCCTCTGTAAGCTCACCAATTACCTTTAATGCATACATATTTAATGCTAGATGTATGATGCCTCCATGTAAAAATACCGCTGTTATAAACCTATAATATTGACCTGCCCTTTGTATAAGTGGATTATATTTTGCTCCCATTTCAATTAGAACATAGGGATTTATCTCAAATAAACTATGTGATTTAATTGCACATATAATGTATAGCACAATGTTTAATCCTATGATAACATTTGTTGCTGTAAGCTTTATATTTTTAAGACTAGGCTTTTTCTTTTCCTCTTTTTCATTAAGTTCTCTAGTCAGTATGTTTAAGAGATTTTCACTTACACTAATGGCACCTAATATTTGTTTATCATAATTCAAATATATTATACCGCTATCTCCAAAGTAAAGAGCTCTCGCTTCTTCTTCATTTATATTTTTCTTATCCATAATTAAGATTGTATTTAAGCTTACGTCTCCGTAACCCTTCATTTTCAAATAATCCAAAGCACTTGTTATCTTAAGCCTATACTCTAAAGTATTTGCTACTATTACTCCAAGCATCTTGTTATTATTTCCATAGTATACTGCTACATAACCTTCCTCACAAGCTCCCAAAATCTTATAATTTTCTATTACAAAGCCATATTGTACAAGCTTGTTTAATATAAATTTTTCCACGTCAAACCTCCTGTATCATGTTTCAACTCACTGTCAATATCTGCAAAGATTTAAACTAATTATACTATGATTTTCTCTTGATTGTTATATCTATTCTATGTATTTTTTATTAATAAAAGCTGCAGTTTTAGATTATTCTATTCAAACTACAGCTTTTTTCATTTTAATATTTTCCTACATATCCTCTTCTAACATATCTAAAAGCTCTTTGAATCTTGCCATAGTAGCTTCTAGTGGAGCAGGTGTTGTCATATCTACTCCTGCTTTCTTTAATATATTTATAGGATAATCAGAGCCACCAGCTTTTAAGAATCCCTTATATTTTTCAACTGCTGCTTCTCCATCCTTTAATATAGCTCTTGCAAAAGCTGAAGCTGCAGCATAGCCTGTTGCATATTGGTATACATAGAAATCACTATAGAAATGAGGTATTCTAGCCCATTCCATATCTATGTCCTCGTCTACATTCATGCTAGGTCCAAAATATTTAACATTTAATTCATGCCATATTCTACATAGGTCTTCTCCAGTTAGAGGAACTCCTTTGTCTATACTCTCATGAGTTACAAGCTCAAATTCTGCAAACATAAGCTGTCTAAATACCGTTGTTCTTATTTGTTCAAGCTCTTGATTTATTAAGTATAGCCTTCTCTTTTTATCTTCTTCCTTGTTTATAAGGTGATGAATTAAAAGAGCCTCATTTGTTGTTGACGCAACTTCTGCACAGAATAATGTATAATCACCATATATATATGGCTGAGTCTTTCTAGAATAATATGAGTGTAATGAGTGTCCCATTTCATGAGCTAATGTGGATACATCATTTATATCATAATTGTAATTCAAAAGTACATAAGGCATAGTATCATAAGAGCCCCAAGAATAAGCTCCGCCTCTTTTACCCTTATTTTCAAATACATCTACCCAGCCTTCTTTTATTCCCTCATTGAATATTTTTAAGTATTCCTCTCCTAAAGGATGAAGACCTTCATTTACTATCTTTACAGCATCTTCAAACTCTATATGCTCCTTCTCTATATCTATAACTGGAACATATAAATCATACATATGCATATCCGGAAGATTTAAAAGCTTTTTCTTAACATCAACATATCTATGAAGTAATGGAAGGTTCTTATTTATAGTTTCTACAGCATTTTTATAAACTTCTACTGGTATATCATTTGGGCTTAAAGAAGCCTCAACTGATGAGGAATAATGCTTAGTCTTTGCTACAAAAGCAAAATTCTTTATACTTGAAGTAAGTGATGTAGAAATTGTATTTATATACTTTTTATAAGTTCCAAATAAAGCTTCAAAAGCAGCTTTTCTTACACTTCTATCTTTGGATCTTATAAAAGAAGCATAATTAACTTCTGTAAGCTCAACCATGTTTCCATTTTCATCTTTTATCTCTGGAAAAGTCATATCTGCGTCTGTAAGCATTCTAAATATGTTTTCTGGAGCTTCTAGACAATCTGAAACTGCAGCTAAAAGTTTCTCCTCTTCCTTACTTAATACATGTGGCTTTTTCTTCATTATTCTCTCTATATAAGATCTATAAAGTTCTAATTCTGGTACAGCCTTAACTGCATCATCAAAGTATGAATCTGGTAATGATAAAATTTCTGGAACAAAGAAGGCAGTATATGCACCCACTTCAGCTAAGTATGGATCAATTTTGTTTTTTAAAGTTTGATATGTGGTATTTGCTGTATTTTCGTCTCCCCTCAAATGAGCAAAAACAAATACTTTCTCAGCGAGTCTTGACACCTCTTCTTCTGACTTTAAAAATTTAAATAACTCTTTTGGATCTGCAAGCTTTCCTGAATACTCTGAAAGCTTTGGAGATAATTGTTTTAGCTTATTGAAATCTTCTTCCCAAGCTTCGTTATTACTATAGATTTTTTCAACCTTCCATTTATATTCTTCAGGTATCTCTTCTCTAGTTCTTAGTTTTGCAATTTCACTCATGATCATTCCCCTTTCAGATAAAATAAAAATCCCCATCTTTATATTACCATAGGGATTCTTTATTTCCAATAATTTATAATTATTTTTATATTATTGATATTCTTCTTTATTCTTTTCTGCTTCTTCAAAGGCTTTTTCCATAGTTTCATTTATGATTTCACATATATCATAAACTATAGAGCCCATTTCCTTCATGTCCTCTACATAATTTATTTCTATCTTCCAAGTAGGATTAAACTCATCATCTATATCCTCAACATTGTAACCATTTTCTGTGAAAGCTTCATAATCGAACACATCGTATATAGCTGAATACTCCCACTCTTCTACATCCTTATTAGTATCAAAAACAATTGTAACTTTTCCATCTATCTCATAGAATTTCTTTATGTATAAAGCTCCTTCTCCAACCTCAAAACTCCCTAATTCCTTAGTTAAAAAACCACTAGATCCATCCTTTTGCATAAGCACTAAAGATGAAAAATCCATAAAATCATCTCCTTTTTTCTCTTTCTATTTATATATATACTATATTTTAATAGAAGTCAAAGAAAAAATGTGAGAGGTCTAAAGTTTTCCTTCTCACATTAAGCTTTCTATTTATTTAGTCCATTATATATTTTTTCTAAATTACTTTTCATGGTGTCTATATAGGTTCCCTCAATCTCTAGAGTATTGATTTCTTCTACTTTTGCTCCAGTTTCTTTTGAGATTGTATCTGTGACTTTACTGCTAGCTCCTTGCTCCATGAAAATAGTCTTTACATTGTTTGATTTGCAGTAGTCTATAGTTTCTTTAAGCTTTACAGAAGTAGCTTCACCTTCGTTGAACACCCCTGCTACACTCTTTTGCGTCAAGTCAAAATCTCTGCATAAATACGCAAATGCCTCATGGCCTGTGACAAAATTCTTATTCTTTACATATTGAAACTTTTTTTCATATTCACTAAAAAGCTCATCTGCTCTTTTAGTAAAATCATTGAAATTCTCTACATAATAGTCCTCGTTTGCAGCATCTACCTTTATGAGGCCTTCCATTATATTTTTAGCCATAACTTTAGCTTCCTTAAGGCTAAGCCATATGTGTGGGTCATAGTTTCCATGACCATGGTCATCACTACTATTTTTAAGCTCCAAAAGATTTGCATCCTTAGAAGCCTCTACAATAGTAACGTCGCTATTTATAGTCTTTAAGGTGTCCTCTGCCCAATGCTCCATATCAAGTCCATTGTATATGAACAAATCACTTTCATTTAAAGATGCCACATCTTTTGGTTTAGGTTCAAAATCATGAGCTTCCGTCCCCTTTGGTACCATGACACTTACATTCACCTTATCCCTTCCTATTTCCTTTGTGATATCTGCCACAGCATTAAAGCTTGCCATTACATTTATCTCATCCCTTGATTTTCCTTTAGACTGACCCTTATTGCTGTTACATCCTGAAACTAAAGTAATTAGCAAAACAGCTATGAAAATCAAGTATATTTTTTTCTTCATAAAAAACCTCCTATTGCAAATAGTTTGCATTTGAGTATATAATAATACTTGTTCATTGATTTGTCAATTAATATAAAACATGGAGATGATGTAGTGGTAACTATTAAAAATTTAAGTTTTTCTTATAATAGCTCAGAGCCGCTTTTAAATGATATAGACATATTTATTCCTGATGGAAGCTACGTATCAATCATAGGGGAAAATGGAAGCTGCAAAAGCACTTTAGTGAAATTAATCTTAGGACTTTTAAAACCTCAAAAGGGCGAAATCATAAAAAAATCTTCTAATATAGGATATGTTCCTCAATGGCTTGATGGATTCAACTCAGATTTTCCAATCACAGTAAAAGAGGTGCTATTAATACATTTAAAGACTTTAAAGTTAAAGGATACTCACCTTATAGATAAAGTTCTTGATACTGTAAATATGAAAGCTTTTAAAAATAACCTTATAGGAAATCTTTCAGGTGGACAAAAGCAGAAAATATTAATTGCAAGGGCTCTTCTCGGAAGTCCAGAACTTTTGATTTTAGATGAGCCTTCTACAGGCATAGACATGTCTAGTCAAAAGGACATTTACAGCATAATAAAAGATCTCAACTTAAAGTCCAATATGACTGTAATAGCCGTAGAACATAATATGGATGCAGTTCTCGCTAATTCTACTTTTGTTTACAAATTAAAAGATGGAAAAGCTTTCTGCTATGACATAAAAAGATTTAAAGAAATATATGAAAACAAGGAGGAATTCTTTTAATGCTTGAATACGAATTTATGCGAAATGCCTTGATTGCAGGTATAATGATATCAATATTATGTCCTCTTGTTGGAATGTTTCTTGTGTTAAAGAGGTATTCAATGATGGGAGATACTTTATCCCACGCTTCCTTCGCAGGAATTGCCATAGGATTATCTCTAGGAGTAAATCCACTTCTATCATCCTTTGCATTTACCTCTTTATGTGGAGTTTTTATAGAGTTTTTGAGAAATTACTATAAAAAGTTTGGAGAAATGGTTATGTCCATCATCCTTACTTTAAGCGTAGGAATTGCAATAATATTAATAAGCAGTGGAAAAGCTGCTACAAACGTAAATTCCATATTATTTGGAAGCATCCTCACTGTCTCAAAAGAAGATTTAATGCTCATATCTATAATAAGCATTATAAGTATTTTTGCCGTTATAATTTTGTATAACAAATTAATATATATAACCTTTGATGAAGATGGTGCCAAGGCTTTAGGTGTTAAGGTAAAGCTTATAAATTATATCTTTACTTTAATCGTTGGAGCCTGTATATCCGTTTCCATTCAAATAATGGGTATATTAGTGATTTCCTCTATGATGGTGGTTCCAGTAGCTACAGCTCTTCAATTCAAAAAAGGTTTTAAGTCAACTTTGATCATATCTATAGTAATAGGTTTTATAGACATAATAGTTGGCCTTGTATCCTCTTACTATATAAATAGTGCACCAGGAGGAACTATAGCTGTAACTTCTGTAATAATACTTTTAATTTCCCTTATAATAAAAAAACACCAAGAATAGCTAAGCTATTTTTGGTGTTTTTTATCATCACTACAATCCTTACATATACCCTTCATAAAGAGTTCATGGTCTAAGAGTACAAATCCCGTCTCATCCTTTACCATTTCCTCTATTCGCCTCATTGGGCATTTAAGTTCTATTTCCTTGTGACATATACTGCACTCTAAAATGTGCTTGTGAGTCTCATGGTTCAAAAAATATTTATATGAATTTTCTCCAGTATCGTACTTTTCTACTATATTATTCTCTTCAAAAATCTCTAACGTTCTATATACAGTTGAAAGATTAATATCTACGCCCTTATCTCTGCATATATTATAAATATCTTCAGCCTTTAACCCCTCATTATTCTCACTCATTATATTATATATGTTTATTCTAGCCTTAGTAGATTTTATGGAATGTTCTGTAAAAACTTCTTTAGCCTTCATTTAGCTCACCTTCGTAAAAATAATTCTTTATACTTATATTATACCAAGTTAGAGCATAAGTTTCTATGTTTATATGCATTTATGATGCTATAATATCATTTTCAAACCAAAAATAATTAAAATAATTCCTCCTATAAAATCTGCATACTTTGCTATGAATTTAACTCTCTTTAAAGATTTTGAAACTATAAAAGCTACCGTAGACAAAAAACAAGTGATAAGTCCTATAAAAATTGTATCAATTCCTATGACCATCATCTTTGTTATACCACTTAACACAACAAATCCAACTACCAAAGCATCTATACTTACAGATATGCCTAGAATAAAGTACATTTTAGATTTTAGAAGTATACTTTCTTCATTCTTTTCCATTCCCTCTTTAATCATCATCATTCCTACTATCATTATGACAATTCCACCAATGGTGTTAGGAACAGATGTGAATCTATTAAACAAATAGCCTATATATGCTCCTAAAAAAGAAAAGAAAAATTGAAAGAATCCAAAGGATAGTATAAATAATATTTTATTGTTTCTTCTCACTTGGGGATTTAAGCCTATACTTAATGCAATGCCAAAGGCATCTAAAGCTAATGCAACAGAAATTATTATCAGTGAATGTATCTCCATATAAATTCTCCTTATAAAAATAAACTTTATATATACTATGGCGTTAAGTATAAAAATATTAATATTTTGTAATATTATTACATTAATACCAAATATCATATGCTATTTTCACCTAGACTCTGATTTTTCAAAATAATTCTTTATTTTTCTCCCATTATGTTATATTATATTAGCAGGATACAATCTTAATGTGGCATATTTTGTGCTACATTACTTACAATCATTTTAATTTTATAATACTCCTTTATTGCGAGTTATTTTATCCTAGATGATAGCTTTCTGCTTCTCAGCTAAATAGCAGCATGGCAAATCATTCAAAAAGGATATTAGCCTAGGATTTTGTCCATTCCTAGGCTTATTTTTTAATATCTTATATTGTTAGCAATGCATATCTTATAAACCGCATCTATAAATCTATCCACTTCATTTTTCGTATTATACATAGCAAGACTAGCCCTTACAAGTCCTGGTTTCTCTAAATCTGGATTTTTAATGTACTTCTCCATCTCTTCTTCAGATATATCTAAAAGTTTCTCTATATAAGGATGAGCACAAAAACACCCATTTCTTACTGCTATTCCAAAATTACTTGATAATGTTTCTGCAACATAGCTATGTCTTAACCTCGGAATAGTAAAACTAACAATTCCCACCTTATTGTTAGCATTCATCGGGCCATAGATTTTTACAGGCAGCTGTGCTAAATTATGCATCAAATATTGGGTAAGGTTTTTCTCTTCTAAATAGAGTTCATCTAAATCAAGGGCTTTAAGCATATTTATAGAAGCCATAAGTGATATTACTCCTAAAACATTTGGAGTTCCAGCTTCATCCCTCATTGGAACATCATCCCATATAACTTTGCTTGGGGTAACTAGCTTTATAGTTCCACCACCTGAATATTCAGGCTCTCCACTATCTAATAAATCTTTTCGTCCAATTATGGCACCTATTCCAAAAGGGGCATACATCTTATGAGCAGAAAATACTAGATAATCTATATCCTCTAAAGGATTTTTACCTATCATACTTATCTTTTTATGAGGCACATATTGAGCACCATCAACAACTATTAAAGCACCAGCTTCATGAGCTATTCTTGCTATATGATGAATATCATTTATAGCACCAGTCACATTTGACGCTGCTGTTACAGTAATTAATTTTAATCTTCCTTTGTACTTTATTATTTTATTGTTTAAATCGGAAATATCTAAGGTTCCATCATTATTGATGTCCACATAATCAACTATGCATTTACTTCTCCATGGTAAATCATTGGAGTGATGTTCCATACTTGTTGAAAGAACAACGTCCATATTGCTTTTTATAAGCCTATAGGAAAGTTTGTTAAGAGCCTCTGTAGTGTTCTTTACATATATGACGGTGCATTTATTTTTATCTGCATTAACAAACTCCAAGACCTTGTCTCGTGACTTATCATAAAGTTCTGTAGTTTTTATAGATTTGTATCCTATTCCTCTGTGTATTGATGAGTACCAAGGCGCAAATTCTTCCATACATTCTAATCCATATAATAGTGGAGGAGTAGTGGCTGCATTATCAAAATTAATTCCAGTTACCTTATGACCATTTTTAAGAGGCACCTTATTTTCTAATCCTGGAAACAAATTTCTAATCTTCTGTTTATCATACATATATATTTCTCCTTAAATTTTCAATATTTTTTCCACATTTTTGTTAACATTATCCTTTTCCCTACATATTATATATTGTAGTTATTTACAATTTTGGAGGTTGTTTTATGGTGCATAACAAATTTAATCCTTATATAGAAGATGATTTTAAGGATATTAATTTTTCAGCTCTAGATACCGAAAAATTTTCAGATGAATATGATGATTTTAGGAACATAGATACTGATAGCTTAGATATATTTGACACATTTAATGATAACCCTAATTTTAAATCATCTCCTATGAACTCAATGATAGATAGTGATTTTATCCCTTTCAACGATGTATTTGCTTCGTCTGTGATTCCTTTTGGAGGCGGAATGAGCTATGAAGATAAACCTTTCCCTAATACTCAAAATATTCCACAGGCCTCTACTTTGTTAAAGGATATAAAAAATATTGTTGCAGCTGAAAATCCTGAAGCAATAGGAAATGAACCTATCTCTAAACCTTTGGACATAAACTCGCAAAATCCATCACCTGATAAAAATTCAGATGATGCAAAGAAAATAGTGGACATATATGAAATTGAAAGAATATTAAATACTATAGAGGATAAAAATCCACTCATAATTAAAGATTTACTATCTCAAAATCCCTCTTATCCTTCTATGAGGATTCTTTTAAGAAGAATCATAATACTAACATTAAAATATCATTACGAAAAATAATAATAGGAGCACCGTAAAAATTTTGTGTTTTACAGTGCTCCTATTAATTTGTTACTTTAAAATCCGCCAGCACCTCCGCCGCCGACTCCACCGCCACCTCCAGTGGATATATTTACTCCCATGGAACTTCCACTAAAGGTTGCACTAGTTAGATATATAAATGAATGTCCTTTTGTAAATCCATCAATGGCAAAATAATTATTAAGCCACAGATTGTCTTTGTAAGCATCGCTACTTATAGCAAAGTTTTTAAATGACTTAAATATATCTGGTCCTACACCTAAAGCTATAAAGTATGGCATATATACATCTAGAGGATATTCCTTTGATATATCCTTGAAACTCTTATTTTCAAACTTATCTTTCAAATATTTCCATGATGCTTTTTCTCTATATCCCTCATCTGTCATCCTTATAAAACAGCACATAGCAAGAATGAATATGATAACAGATTCTAATATTCCTAGAATGCCTAAAGCTATACTGAAATTTATACAAAGTCCTATAGATACAAATAGTTCCGCTACAAAGAATACTAGAAGAATACCTCCGAATCCATATTTACTTTTATCCCCATATCCTAAAGAGCTGTATTCTTTTCCTATCTCTACAATCCATTTATTGAATCCTTCTGAGAATCCACTCTTAGAATCCTTCATCTTCTCTTCTATTTCATCTGTTGATATCCTATATGAGTTACCGCTTATATCTTTAAGCCAGGTTAAAAAATATTTTTCATGATTTAAAAGGTCTGTCCATTTTTCTTCTCTTAAGGTCAATATATAATTATTTTTATTTTCTTCGTCGCCTTCCAGATCAATATAGCCCCTTTGGCTGAGGTCTAAGATAGTACCTATGAATATCTCACCATTCCCCATGATCCCAGTAAGCCTTGCTGCCATGGCAGGACTACATAGCTTTGGCTTTATGCTTTTATCTATATTTCCCCTCTTAGTTTTTCTAGAAAATAAAATTATAAGAGGTATGTTTATTGCGGTGAAAAGCAAAAATAAATTTTTCATCACTTTGCCAAAAAATATTTTGTCAGCCTCTTTTTTAGCTATTGCTTCATCATATTTTTTTTCTTTGTCTATTATCATCTGCTTTCCATCATGTTGTTCTACTTTAGCCGCACTTTTTAAAACATCTTTAGAAAATATCACTCTAGCTGATATAAAATTCTTTGAACCCAAATCATTTATTTCAAAAGATATTCTGTCATCCTTCTCTATTACATCATTATACCTTTTACTTCCTCTTACATATGACTTTAAAGGTTCCTTTGAGCTTTTAGGCAGAATTATTGACCCTTTAAACCTATCTACCTTGGTGTCATACCCTTTATCCCAAAAATTAAAATAAAGCTCACCTACATCGTTATATAAAACAGCGCAATTTTTTAGCTTATATGTGAATTTAAAATTCCTAGTCACATTTTTTGATGGCACAAATATCTGCACCCTATATAGATTTTCTTTCTTTTCCTCTACCTTATAAACACCGTAATCGCCTTTTTTAGCATTTTCACTATAAGAAAACTCGCTTTCGCTTCCATTTTCCACAATATATGCTTTAAAATCTTCTATTCCACCAGTTCCATTAGCTGACAAATCCCTAAAGGCTCCATTAAACTTCCCATCAAATTTCATAGAGAGATATTCTTCCACATATACGTCACCGTTTTCTAAAAGATTCACCTTCATATCAATGCTCTCTATGGTGACATTATCGCTAGCATAAGCCTTAACTGATGGGTACATTATGAAAATCACAGCAGCTATAATAGCGCAAAAAAATACTTTTATCCTCTTCCCCCTCATTTTCTTCACTCCCTACTATATTTTAAAATACCTTTTTATTATATTATACTTTGAAAGCTTCATGTCTGTCTTAATTAAATCTTAAAATAATTTTGTCACTCTTTAATGAGATTTGCCATAAACCTCATTAAAATAGTATAATGTTTATAATACTGTATTAGATAAAGGCGGTTTTTTTATGATAGTAATTGGATGTAAAGATATAGTTAAAAGCTATGGAATAGATGTAATTTTAGATAAAGTCACCTTTAATATAAACGAAGGTGACAAAATAGGACTTATTGGTGCTAACGGTGCTGGAAAGTCCACATTGTTCAAAATCATTGCGGGACTTTTAGATCAAGATAGTGGAGATATATTTATCGACAAAAATAAAACTTTAGGATATCTGGCTCAGCATCTCTCTCTAAATAATGAGAATACAATTTATAGCGAGGTTCTAAATGTATTTAAGGATCTTTTAGATATGGAGCTTAAGCTTAAAGATTTAGAAATCAAAATGGGAGAACCTTACGACCCAGCAAAAGCTAGCTACCATGATAAACTTATAAAGGACTATACAACTCTTACTGAAGTTTATGAAAATCGTGGTGGATATACATATAAAGGTACAATATCAAGGGTTCTTAACGGACTTGGTTTTAGTGACGAGGATTTTGATAAATCCATAAATATATTAAGTGGTGGTCAAAAAACTAGAGTTGCTCTTTGTAAACTCCTTCTTCAAAATCCAGATATACTCCTTTTAGATGAACCTACAAACCACTTGGACTTGGAAGCTATAGAATGGCTTGAAGATTATCTTAAGACTTACAAAGGAACCATTGTAGTAATATCCCACGATAGATTTTTCTTAGATTCTATATGTAACGGGACTTATGAGCTTATAGGAAAGAAGGTTCAATGTTATAATGCACCTTACACTAAATTTTTAGACCTTAGAAAAAAGGTCATTGAAGCTCAGCTAAAAGCCTATAATCTTCAACAAGCAGAGATAAAGCGTCAGGAAGAAATAATTGAGAAATTCAGATCATTCAATAGAGAAAAAAGTATACGTGCTGCAGAAAGCCGTCAAAAATCTTTAGATAAAATGGATCGTTTAGATGCCCCTGTAAAGGAAGCTAAAGGTTCTTCAATAAAGTTTGAAACTCAAATAAAGAGTGGAAATGATGTTTTATACATAGAAAACTTAAAGAAATCTTTTGGGGATCATCTTCTTTTCTCCAATGTGAATATGGACATAAAACGAAGTGAAAAAATAGCTCTTATTGGCGAAAACGGCAGAGGTAAAACTACATTATTTAAAATGATAATGGATATGGAAACACCAGACTGTGGTACTAAAGTTTTAGGTAAAAATGTGTTTATAGGATACTATGATCAGGAGCAAAAAAACCTTGATGAATCAAAAACTATATTAGACGAAGTATGGGATGCTTTTCCTAATCTCACAACTACAGAAATAAGAAATGCTCTAGCAGCTTTCTTGTTCAAAGGTGATGATGTGTTCAAAGAGATTCACCTTTTAAGCGGTGGTGAAAAGTGCAGGATAAACCTTTTAAAGCTTATGCTTTCAAAATCAAACCTGTTACTTTTAGACGAACCTACAAACCACCTAGATATACTGTCAAGAGAAGCTTTAGAGGAAGCTATTCTAAACTACGATGGAACCCTTATAGTTATCTCCCATGATAGATATTTCTTGAATAAAGTTATCCATAGGATACTAGAACTTAACGAAGATGGACTCAAAGAATATCTAGGAAATTACTCTTATTATGCTGAAAAGAAGAAAAATCCTAATCGATATGAAGGCTTAGAAGCTTCAGAGCACAAGAGCAAAACTCAGCTAAATGATGAAAAGAAAAAGAAACGTGAAGCAGAAAGAGCCGCAAGAGCCAAGGCAGAAGAGATAAAATCCATTGAAAATAAGATATCCAAAGGTGAAGAAAAGCTTGAAGACCTTCAAAAGCAGCTATGTCTCGAAGAAGTATACTCTAATCCTTCAAAATCTCAAGAAGTCAATAAAGCCATTAGTTCTCTTCAAAGTGAAATTGAAGAATTATATATGAAATGGGAAGAGCTATCAGAATAAAGCAAATGTAATTCAAGGTTTATCAATAGCTTTTCTATAAATCCCCAGAGACAGTAGATAGATTTGTGTACTTAAAAATTATCTAACGCCTCAATTCCTAAAATATAAGATTTTTAAAAGGACCCCTTAATGAACCGACCTCCAAATCATTAGATTTTTGGTCTAACTTTTTGGGGTCACCTCATAATGAGGTCCTTTTAGTTTGTATTTATTATACTGGATTTTATGAGATTCTCAGTATTACAAATTTAAAAATCTCATATTCACTATCTAACACTCTTTTTTCTGTATGCACCAGCTCCCACGCAGCTTGAGTCAACCTTCTGTTTCGAATATAACTCCCAATGCTTTTACGGAAAATATATGCCAATTATTTGTTTGTGGAGAACCGAAAGTCATTTCAATAGTTTGCTCAGTCACATCAAAAATCATAGAACGCAAAGTTCCAAAAAACTCATTATAATAATGGCAGCATAATCCATTTGGATAGGATAATGATAATAATTGCCTCAGTTCATTTTTAGACACCTTGCCATTGTTTTGAAAAAGTTCGGTGATTCTGTTGTTGCGGACCACAGAGCTGTCAATCACCATTTTTTCATAAAGCTTTATCTCCTCCAAAACAGTATGATTCGTAGCACTAAGATATGTTTCTGAGCTTTCTTCACCCAAAATTCGATAGGCTTTATGTCCGTCAATGCATTGCAGAAGCGCAATATGATTACTTTTGTCAGCAACCATTAAGCTGATGTTATAGCCGATGGGAGCGTTCATTGTCCAATCAATAGCTTCTTTTACATTCTTGCAGTTTTCCAAAATGCTGCGAATGACAATCCAGAAACTGAAACCGGTCACCCCAGCTTTCTGACCGCCTTCAAAATTACCTACGGGCATACCGTTGCTGGCTTTACAAGCGGCGAGACCATGTTCATTCATCCCATCACAACGCCCAAAAAAATTCAGGGTAGAGCCGATGTGGCGATACTTGCCTTTGATTTCCGTGTAAGCAAAACACATTTCTTCCATGCTATCATTAAAATCATAATTTCTTGCAAGAAGTGTATGGCCATTTTTCGTTTTGCCAGGCAAAGCAGCCATTAAGCTGCAGCCACCTCCAAATAAGTCATGGCATAGAAAATTACCTGTTCGACTGAAACACCTACCGTGTCGGCAAAGCCTTGAATTTCTTCATTGATACCACTGCAATATTTATCCAATAAATTTTTGATTTCCGTCATTTTCTTCTTGGGGTAAGCGTTTGGCGGCAGCAACATTGTTTTAAGCAACTCAGGCTTTGTCAAAGCCCAATTTCCGATTTGCGTTCCCACTTCATAGCTTGAACCCCGCAAATTTTTTAAAGTCTCTTTTATTTCTTTCAAAATAATCACCCTGCCTTTCTCTTTTAGGATAAGACAAAGTGCAATATAATTCTTGATGTTTTTTGCGGATTATATAAATAATCCGTAGTTTAATATAACCCTCTATTTAGGTATTCAAATACATTAAAACTTTTCATCACTTAAATCTAAATAAAGCGCTGTTGATGAATTAATTTCTGTAAATTTATTTTTTAAATAAAATTTATAAGCTGGGAATTCTTTCACTGTATTTAGTATGATCGAATCCACTTTATATGATCTTAGCTCATTTGAAATCATTTTAATAAATTCACTTCCATATCCTAAGCCTTGGCTACTAGGAGAGATACATAAATCCTCTATTCTAAAATAGTCCCCTCCTAGTGCTGGAATAATAATTCCTAATATGATTCCTATAGCATTCTCCTCCTGATATAATACCCATCCATGATTGCTATCTTTTGAAATAAATTTCTTAATATGATTATGAACAATATCAAAGTCATATTGTTCATTCCAAGGATCTTTAGCATATGTTTCAATATATATTTTGGTACATGCTTCAATATTCTTATCCTCTATGTTTGCTAATCTCTTCATTTATCCCCCTTAATATGTATCAAGCAATTGATGCGTTATTTTTTACGATACCGTATTGATTAATTATCCTAAACATAAATTCTACATATTAATTGAATATAGATTTTGTTCTATACCTACTTCATCGATTAATGTATTTATAAACACACCGCCATTCTTTTCTATAACTCTTATTGAAGATTTATTTTCAGCGTGACACACTACACAAATATTGGATACATTAAATTCTTGAAGCTTCTTTATGGCAGCATTTAATAATTTTGTTCCATATCCATTATTCCATTTTGAATAACGAACAGCATAAGCTATATGTCCCCATTTATAAGATTCAGCCTCTGTTAAAAATGGACGTATTTGGATTTCACCAATAAAAATATCATCTTCTATGCACCAATAAGTATAGGTCCTTGGATATCCATGGGGTATATTGATTCCATTTTCATAATCATTATAAACGCTTAATATCTTGTTTTTCCATACATCATAATTTTCTGGATTAAAAGGCATCCATTCTGTAATATTATTTTCATATGATTCTTTACAAGCACTTAAATATTCTACAAAAAAATTTTCATTTGGTTTAATCACTTTCATAAATTTACCCTCCAAAATGAACTGATATTTATATATAACATTTTAAATACAATTATGAATCAATTATAACATATTATGTAAATTTTATACTATTAACATCTCAAAGAATGCCTAATTTTCACTTTCTATATTCCTTTAGAAAAATTAAAGAGAAAAGTATATTTAACTTTTCTCTTTATGCAAAGGCTATTTAATTAATTATTTCCTCATGAAAGGTCCATTTTGAAGCTCTTCCACGTGTTGATATTCTATTTTTCCACCTTCGTAAGTGAATTGAATTCCGTCTATCCATTTTCCTTCATACTTTCTTTGAAGGAGATTTTCTTTTAACAAAGCAGATGTCATGCTTCCACCAGTGCTTCCTTGAAAGAAATTTTTATTCCACGCCTTTTCATTTTCTGAACTCTCTTTGAGATTTACAATTGCAATTTGCCCATTTGCTGTAGTTGATATGGATTTAACCTCTATAGGTAATCCAGCAAAGTATCGTTTTGATGTCTCATTTGCTGCTAACTGCAATTTATCCTTTAAAGATTTGCTATCATCAATCTCTATCTCTACTAAATTTATAGGTTTTAATGTATTATCATCTACATAATGAAGTGTTATATTCTTAGAGATTTTTTCCGTAACTTTACTTACAGTATCTTTAGAAGGATCTTTCTTTTCACTGTTTGAAGTGTCCTTTACCTTGTTGTCTTCATCACGAAGTTCAAAACCTTCTTGTTTTATGATTGATATATTACTAGCTGATTTATTGTCTTCTTCTTTTAAACTTTCTCCATTGCTGCATCCATTGGCAAACAGCATAAGGGTGGCAATCAATATAACATATAATGTTTTTATATTTTTCATTCTTAGTCACCTCTTGTAATAATAACTATTCTACTTTTAGTATACATATACTTTTTATTTATATATATTCTATTTCAGTATCAAAGAGGTTAAAATACGGTTACTTTTTTCAGAATTTTCAATCTTCTATATATAATTATATAAAAGTGCCCCTATAAATGTAAGTTCTTACATCTATAAGGGCACTTTTTATTGTTTCGAGTTTTAAAAAAAAGGGGACTTTTTATAATACTCTTTCTATATATTATTTAGATTCTTCCAATGTTAATTCTATGGTCTTTTCTTTTCCATCTCTAAGTATTCCTACTTTTACTGTGTCTCCAGCATTTTTCTTAGCTTTAATATCATTTATATCGTTAACTGAAGTTACCTTCTGTCCATCAAAAGTTGTTATTATATCATAAATTTTTAATCCTGCTTTTTCTGCTGGGCTGAATTCTGATACTTCTAAAACAAGTACACCTTCGCTTGCAGGAAGTTTATTTTCCTTTGCTATAGCTTCAGTCAAATCTCTTCCCCCTATTCCAATTTTAAGCATAGGTTTCATAAGTGATTCGATCTTTGGCTTTATTTCATTTATAGGAATGGAGAATCCCATACCTTCTACTCCTGTTGAACCAATCTTTGCTGTATTTATTCCTATTACTTGTCCTTTGGCATTCATAAGAGGTCCACCACTGTTTCCTTGATTTATAGCTGCATCAGTTTGAATGAAGTTTAGTGCCTTTCCATTTGAATCTGTAGCGAGCTGTCTATTTACTGAGCTTATTATACCTGAAGTTACGGTTCCAGAAAATTCTTTACCTAATGGGTTTCCTATAGCTATTACCTGTTGTCCTTTCATAAGCTCATCAGAATCTCCAAGTTCAGCTACTCCTGGCATCTTAACGCCTTCATCTGTTATCTTTACTACGGCTACGTCTCTTACTTGGTCATAATTTACCACCTTTGCATTGACTTCTTTGCTGGTTTCGCCATCTTGAAGTATTACTTTTACTTCTTGAGCTCCTTCTATAACGTGGTAATTTGTAAGTACATATCCTTCATCACTTATTATTACTCCTGAACCTATACCCTGCTGAACCTTTCCTCTGTAAAACATATCTTGAGATATGCTTGTTGTTGCAACCCCAACGACTGCAGGTTCTACTCTTGCTACAACCTCTGGAAGAGTTAAATCTCCCTTTTCATCTGCGAAGCTTGATACAGGTCCATAGTAGCTATTGCTCTTTAATGATTGGTATAAAGCTGTATTTTTAAATGCTTCGCTCTTAGGTGCTATATATATCACTCCTCCCACTCCTGCAAAGCCTCCTATCACTGCCGCTATAAGTCCTATTGCTACATAAGACATGTATCCTCTTTTTTTAGTCTTAGACTTTTTAGTTTCCTTTAAAGGCCCCTCATTAACTTTGAATTCCTTGAATTCATCCTTATTATCATTTTCAAAAATGAATCCACTATGACTATTATCACTTTGGTTATTTTCATTTTCCATATTGCTTTCATTAATAAAATCTCTGTTTTCACTTTCATTGTTGTTTTCGTAATTATTATTCATTATAAGTCCTCCTTAATTCTATATCAATTTTTATTATTTCCTTTTCACAAGATAATAATATTATTCTTTTGTGACAGTTTTATGACAACAAGTAAAAAAAATATGTTTTTACATCTTATTAACCTTCTGTTCACATAAAAAATACCAGAACAAACACTTATGTTTATTCTGGTAAAATTTTTATTGCGGATTTTCTTCATCTATTCTTTTTTCTGCATTTATTATTATAGAATCTGGATACCCTAAATATTTTAGAAGCTTTATAGCGTTCCTAGTATTAGACACGCCTTCTTTTATAGTGTAATCAAAATCCAATCCTTCTTTTTCTGAGACAAGCTCACTGAAATAATATGGATTGTAATATTTTTTAACTATATCCGTAAGCTCTAAGTCATGAGTTGCTACCAATGCAAGGGCATTGTGCTCCATTAAGTAATTTAAAATTTCTGCTGAGGCACTTACTCTTTCTATTGGGTTTGTTCCTCTAAAGATTTCATCTATTATACAAAGTACTGGTGTATCTTCTTCTACTGACATTAGAATTCTTCTAACAGCCTCTGCTTCTCCTAAGTAATAGCTCTTGCCTTGTTCAATATCATCTTTTGGACTTATAGAGGTCATTATCTTAAAGAAATCCCCTCTGTATTCTTCTGCTGTTACAGTAGCTAGAGTTTGCGCCATTAATGCATTTACGCCAACAGTCCTTAAGTAAGTGGACTTTCCTGACATATTGGATCCGGTTAAGATTATTCCCTTTGGTCCCATATGTATTGGGTTAGGTACCCCGTCTATTATAAGAGGGTTTAGTCCATTAACAAAAGCTATGGATTTACTTCCTTTATGGAATTCAGGAACAGTAAATATCTTTGAATTATTTCTATACATTGCTACAGAAATAAATGCATCTATCTCTCCTAAAACAGAGTATATGCTTTTTATTTCTTCAAGAGAATTGCTTATATTACTCATTATCTTGAAATAGGCACGTCCTTGTATCAAGAAAACTGAATTTATGTAGTCTCCGATAAAGTCTAGTCCTTCAATTCTTCCAATCATAGAAGAATTCTTTAATATTACATCTGCTACAGCTACATTTTCCTTTAGGACTTTTCTATACTCATCTAAAACTTCATCCTCCATATTACAAAGTTTTGATGAAGCTTTAGCTATGTCTGATAGATAAGTTATAGCTTTAACGCTTCCTTGTATTTCTTTATTTAAATTATTATGGAGGTATATATTAGCCATAGAAATCATAATAAGAAGAAGAACTCCCTGCATTCCTAAGAACGCTATAGAAATTGCAGAGCCAATAGCCAAAATAGAAAATATATCATACATCTTCTTTTTGTTAAAGTCTATCTTTTCTTTGCTATACAAAAGGTCTAATATTTCGCCGCTGTTCTGTCTTCCCATTTTGGCTAATGTTTCTCTTATCTTTTCTCTTGACTCACTATTGTTTTGAAAAAATTCTATTATTTCATTTCTATGAAGTAAAAGCTTCTCATCCATTTCTGGATATCTCAAAAGCTCGTACAATCTTTGCTCTCCTGGAGTTGATAATGTCATATCTAATTTTCTAAACACCTTATCCATCTCTAGGTCACTCCAGGTTTGGTCATCTATATAATGTCTTTCCTCTTCATAGTTTAAATTCTTAACAAATAGTTTCTTTATACTTATGAAGTTTCTCTTTCTCTCCCAAAAATCCTCTGGTGATTTCTTTAAATCTGAAAGTTCATCGCCCTTCCACTGTTTCTTTTCCCAAAATAATATTCCTAAGATTGCTACTACAAAGAAAACAATCCCTATAAACTCTTGCGGCATAATATTTTTCTCCCTTAATCTACATTTGGAAGCCTTGAAATTACGTTTTCTATTGCATTTAAAACCGCTTCCCAATCATTAATAACTGCTGATGTTCCGTTTTCCTCTATCTTTGCTATTTCTATATGTGAAAAGTCCTTAACCTTTTCTCTATCTTCGCTTAAATCATCGGAAGATTTTAAGATTACGGCTTCCTTTTTTCCTTCATGTATCCAGCTATAATCACTTTTATAACCTTTTAAGCCTTTCATCTCTTTAAGCTTCATAGTAGGGTACTTTGAGTTAACTCTAAAATTCTTATAAAGCTCTGCATTAGATTTTGATAGTCCATAAACTATCTCTTCATCTAAATTAATTATACCTAAATTTTCTGCAATTCTCATCATTCCTATGGAACCTAAAACTTTCTGCCCCATTAATGAAGAGATTTCTTTAATCTTGTCTAATGTTTCTAATTCTGCATTTTCTATGGGATTTATAAGAACAACCCCAGCTATTTCATCACCATAAAGCTTGTTATATGCATCTACTATAAGGGAACCATACTCATTTCCTACAAATACATATGGGGCTTTGTACTGAGATTTTTGAATTAATGTGTGAAGCTCTTTTGCTTCCTGTTCCGGTGTCCTTTGCTTATCTATTTTTTCACTTCTACCATACCCTGATCTGTCATAGTATAGAAATTTCATATCCTTTGGAGATTTTTTTGTGACGTTACTCCACTCTACAGAACCATATCCTGAGTTAGATTCCAAAATAACAGTATATCCATTTTGACCTGTTACATTGTAATAAATTTTTGATTCATCTACAGTTGCAACTCTGCTTGTTTTTCTATTGTTGGTTTCAACTCTATCTACCTGAACATTTTCATAAAGGTATCCTCCGAAAACAACTATAAATACTACAAGCACTACCCATTGTATAAGAAGTATTTTATTCCACTTTTTTTTAAGTTTATATTTCTGCATGCTATTTGAATACTGAAGTAATCTCATGATAGTTCCCTTTCTATGATTTTTTTATCATCTCTCTCCAAGTTTTAAATTAGGTTTTGCATTTAAATCTAATGATGCCACATTGCCCTTTAAGAATTCAAAGTATGCAGCACTAGCTATCATAGCAGCATTGTCCGTACACAATATAGGACTTGGGAATAGCACAGTTATTTTTTTCTTATTTCCTTCTTCCATAAGTCTAGCTCTAAGCTTACTATTTGATGCAACTCCTCCAGCAACAACTATCTTACTAACCTTCTTCTTCTTGCAGGCTATCATAACATTTTCAACTAACACATCCACTACAGCCTTTTGGAAAGAAGCAGCTACATCAGCTGTATTTATAGTTTCTCCTTTCATGGCTGCATTATTTATGTAATTTAATACAGCAGACTTTACCCCGCTAAATGAAAAATCCAGAGTATCCTCATGAAAATTCGCCTTAGGGAACTTTATAGCGTTTTCATTTCCTTCTTTTGATATCTTGTCAATCTTAGGACCTCCTGGATAGCCAAGTCCTATAGATCTTGCTATCTTGTCATAAGCCTCTCCAGCTGCATCATCTCTAGTCTGTCCTAAAACTTCAAACTTGCCGTAGTCCTCCATGTTCACTATAAATGTGTGACCGCCTGATACTACAAGACAAACAAAAGGTGGCTCTAGCTCCTTATGCTCTATAAAATTCGCACTTATATGTCCTTCTATGTGGTTCACTCCTATAAGCGGTTTATTGGTAGAATAAGATAACCCTTTAGCGTATTGAAGTCCCACTAAAAGTGCTCCAACTAGCCCTGGTCCATATGTAACTCCTATAGCATCTATATCCTCTAAAGTCACCCCTGCCTTTTCTAAGGCTTCTTCAATTACACTATTTACAACTTCAATGTGCTTTCTTGAAGCTACCTCTGGAACAACTCCTCCAAATTTAGTGTGTGTATCTATTTGAGAAGAGATAACATTAGACAAAAGTTCTCTTCCATTTCTCACTACTGCAGCTGCTGTTTCATCGCAGCTTGATTCTATACCTAATATATTTATATCCTTCATTAATTTATCATCCTTATCCTTTAAATTGTCTTCTTAAGTATTATACTTTATGCGTATTTTTTTATCAAATTATTGTTGCGAATTTTAAGTTATTTGTAAGGATATCATTGAAATTTTTCAAAATTTCACTCTTGAAAAATTTCTCTTATAAAAATCTCTTCATGTTTTCTGAACATATATTCGCATAGAGATTTTTGTGCTATAATATTATATATGCCCAAGGGTAAATATTTTAATTAGGAGATTACTTATATGAGTGAAAATTACGCAAAAGTTATAGTAAAAGGCTCTCCTATTTCTAAATCTAATTTTAAGCTTTTTAATATGCAAGGACGTGCAATCCTTCCTTTTAGTTCGGGAAAATATCATGATAGATATGCTCTTTACGAAGAGGAAATAGCCTTAAATGCTAGGCTTCAAAATCCAAATTTAGTTCTAGACGAAGCTCTTATAGCTGTGCTAAAAGTTTACTATAAAAGTTCCAAACGCCATCCTGATACCAACAATATAACTAAAAGTATATTTGATGGTATAGAGAAAAGTGGTCTTATAATAAATGATGCTCAGATACGAAGAATCATAATAGAGGAGTTTTACGACAAAGAAAACCCAAGATTTGAATTAGAACTATTTGGTGAAAGCAATTTTTATATGGATTATTCCATAAAAAAGAGAAGTGAGCCTGTAGAAAAGCTTCATTATGCTCCACCTCCAAACCGATCAAAAAGTGTAGCAGACACTAAGCCTAAAGAAGAAATACCATCTATTGGTGAATCCTGCTCCATTTGTGGAAAGCCCTTAACTTCATCAAATAAAGTTTCTGCAAATAAAGGACAGACATTGCTATGCAAGGACTGCTTAAAAAAACTCTTTTAAGCTAGTCCTTTCTTTTCTTTTAGTTCTTTTTCTAAACTTTCCAGTTTTTCTTCTAAAAGTATAGCTTCACTTTCAAACTTCATATTATTTTCATAGATTTTATATGCTTTTTCCTTTCTCCATTCCTCATCTAAAATTTCATTTTTTAAAACAAAGGGAAAAGAATTCTTCAAATCTCTTATGGTTTTTTCAAATTTCTTTTTATATACTTCTATGTCTATGCTCTTCCAATTCTCATAGCCAAAATCTTTTCCCAGGAAATATATCTTCTCTAATGACTCTAAATTCAATTCCTTATATGATTTAGAGATTTCCGCCCAAAGCTCTATTTTATCCTTTCTCACTATGGGATGATACATAAAGATTAATTTCTTATAGACCTCTCGAATTCTGTTTTCTTCCATAAATCCCTTCAAAGTCTTGTTTCCATTACTTATAACTCTATCTAATGCCTCTTCATATCCTTTTAATTCTTCCTTCAACTCTGAGGACTTATTACTAGATTCTACTCTCTTATAGTCATTTAAAATATTTTTATATAAATGGTCACTTGTACTTTCTATCTCTTCTTTTAGCTCTAAAACATAGGACACAATTTCATAATTACGGTAAATCTCTCGTCCTATGGATTCAGCATATACTTTCAAAAGATATGGTATTTCAATAAACTGCAGATGGTCATATTCTTCCAAAGCATCTATAAACTCTAATATGGATTCTTTAATTTTCTCATCTTCAGCATTAATGTTATAATATAAATTATTAATGTATATACCTCCTCTCATATTTGCGGGGTCTATGTAATATATATATTTTCAAAGGAGAACAATATGATTAAAATAACGTGCATAGGAGACAGCTTAACTTTTGGTTATGGAGTTTCTAAAGACAAGAAATGGATAGATATTTTGAAAAAAAAGCTTCCTCAGTACGAGATTTCAAATAAAGGTACAAATGGTGATACAACTAGTGGGGTACTCTCTAGATTTTACAAGGACGTGATTTTAAATAAACCTAGTAAAGTTATAATAACTATAGGTTCTAATGATTTCTTGACCGGTAGAACTGTAGATTCTGCTTTTGACAATTTAAAGCTTCTAATAAAAGAAGCAAAAGAAAACGGCATAGATACCTTCATTGGAATAGAACCACTTGTTTGTGCTGATCTTGCAAAAGAATATTGGTGCTCATACCTAGATTACAGCATAATAAATTCAAAAATAAGCTTATATAGATATAAAATACTTAATTACTGCAAAGAAAATAACTTAAACTTTATAGATTTTTATGATTTATTTGAAAAGCTAAGCTCTGAATTAGATGACCATGATATATTTTTAGATGGACTCCATCCTAAAGAAGGTGTACATAAAATCATGGCAGAAGAAGTTCTAAAAAAGTTGAGAGTGAAAAGTGAAGAGTGAAAAATTTAATGTTTTTATTGTTAGAGGGTTATTGGTACTTGAAGTTTGACTAAAAGAAAATATATTTATTTAGTGATTTTTAGGCATGTATATAGGGCAGTGGATATTTAGAATTTCTCTAGATATCCCTGCCCTTTCTATCTGTATGTCATCTTCTCTTATAATTTTTAATTTTAATTTTTTGCTTCTATAGATCTTGTGGAAATAATATTTACTCCTGTTCCCGCCACATTTTCTACTAAAACTTCTCCAACCTTTATCGGTGCTTTTATTGTACATCCTTTTAGTGAACGGACAACATCAAATATTTTTACCTTTGGCACATCTGATTCTGTTTTTACTGGAACCATATCTACAGTTCCTCCATCTACTTTTAAGGTAGAGGTAACTACTCTTGTAGGATTTGAAACTTCCTTTTTAGCGTAAGTTTCACCAATTTTGCAAGTGTTTCCTGAAACTGAAACAGCTTCTCCATCCTTAATTTCAACTTTTAAATTGCAGCCCATTGGGCATCCTATACAAATCAATTCTCTAACTTCCATGTGGCTACTCTCCTTCCACCTTTATAGTTATTTCCTTGCAGTTTGGATATTTATCAAACATGGCTCTTGTAAGTCTAACTGTCTCCATTTCTCCTGGAGCTAGTACTCTCTTTTTCATATGGAGCTCTCTGTTTCCATCAAAGTACACAGATATATATTTATTCTTGAATACATCTCCAACTCTGAATCTAACTTCTAATTTATCTTTTACATTGTCCGCATATACTGTTTTTGGAACTGTATATCTCACACCTTCTGTAGCTATCATATCTATTGGACTTTCGCTTCTCTTCATTTCACCTTTAACAAACTTTGCTGCATTCATTCCAGCAGTATAGCTTTCAAGTGTTACATAGTCGACCAAATCATGAACATGAAGAACATTTCCGCATGCAAATATTCCATCTACATTTGTCTCCATCATATCATTAACTTCTGGTCCTGAAGTGACTCTAGACAGCTTAACATCTGCCTTCCTTGATAGTGCATTGTCTGGTATAAGACCTACTGAAAGAAGCAAAGTATCGCAAGGAATATATTCTTCAGTTCCTTCTATTACTCTTCTATTCTCATCAACTGCTGCAATAGTAACTCCTTCAAGTCTCTCTTTTCCTCTTATCTCTGTCACTGTATGAGAAAGTTTTAGAGGAATATCAAAATCATTTAAGCACTGTACTATATTACGTTTTAATCCTCCTGAATAAGGTAAAAGTTCCACTACAGCCTTCACGTGCGCTCCTTCTAGTGTCATTCTTCTCGCCATTATAAGGCCTATGTCTCCAGAACCTAGTATAACAACCTCTTTGCCTGGCATATATCCTTCTATATTTACAAATCTCTGTGCAGTACCAGCAGTATAAACACCAGCACATCTTGCTCCTGGTATATTTATAGCTCCTCTTGGTCTTTCCCTGCATCCCATGGCAAGCACTATAGCCTTAGCCTTTATTTCAATTATTCCTTCTTCTCCATTTGCAGCTGTTATGACTTTATCTTTGCTAAGGTCTATTACTGTTGTATTAATTTTGTACTCTATATTAAGTTCTTCTATTTCTTCAAAAAATCTCTCAGCGTATTCAGGTCCTGTAAGCTCTTCTTTAAAAGTGTGAAGTCCAAAACCATTGTGTATACATTGATTTAGTATTCCGCCTAAACTGTCATCCTTTTCTAGAATTATTATGCTGTCTATTCCCTCTTTTTTAGCAGCTATAGCAGCCGCCATTCCTGCTGGTCCTCCACCTATTATGGCAATATCAAATTCCTTCATTGAACTCCCTCCACTAACTATAGATTCTCTTTATTTTCCCCAATTAATATATTAGATTTGTCTGCACCTTTTTTCACTTCTGTCTTCGCTATATTAAGCTCTCTAGCTAATATATTAAGTATAGGAGAGCTGCAATAACCTCCTTGGCATCCGCCCATCATAGTCCTAGTTCTCTTCTTTACTCCATCTAGAGTTGTAGCTCCTAAAGGCCTATGAATAGCATCCATTATCTCACCCTCAGTTACACATTCACATCTACAAATTATTGTACCATATTTAGGGTTAGTTTTTATAAGAGCTTTTCTTTCTTCTAAGGACATTTCTCTAAATCTTGGTATAGCCTTAGTTACTGGATTAAAGTTTTCATTTTCTTTTGGATTTAAATTTTCTACAACAATATCTTTAACCATTTCTGCTATAGCTGGTGCACTAGATAATCCAGGAGATTCAATACCTGCTGCATTTATAAAGTTTTTGGCATCCTCTCTCTCCCCTATTATAAAATCGCCCTCTACATTACGGGCTCTAAGTCCTGAAAATGAAGTTATTATATGACTTAATGGGAGAGGATTCATAGTAAGCTTAGCTTTCTCTAAAACAAAGTCTAAGCCTTCTTTAGTAGTAGTCAAATCATCCTTGTCATCTATATCCTCGGCATTAGGTCCTATAAGAAGATTTCCATCTATAGTTGGAGTTATAAGAACTCCCTTTCCAAGCTTAGTTGGAAGTTGGAACACTGTCTTAGAAATAAGATTTCCTACAGTGTTATCACACAAACAGTATTCACCTTTCCTTGGAACAATCTTCATTTTATGCTCACTTACCATATTATTTATTTCATCAGCATATACTCCTGCTGCATTTATCACAACTTTTCCTTCAAAGTCTCCTTTGTCAGTGGTTACATTGTAATATCCATCTTTTTTCTCTATATTCATAACTTTTGTTTCTAGTTTGAACTCCACTCCATTTTCTGAAGCATTTTCAGCTAATGATATAGCAAAGCTATACGGACATATTATGCCGCCTGTTGGAGCATATAATGCCCCTTGAGCCTTATGAGATATATTAGGTTCCATCTCTAAAAGCTCTTTTCTTTCTAATATTCTTATTCCTGGAACTCCATTAGCTTCTCCTTGAGCCTTTAATCTTTCAAGTTCAGGTATATCATTTTTGTCAAAACATACTACTAAGGAACCATTTCTCTTAAATGGAAAATCTAATTCTTCCTTAAGTTTATCAAACATGGCATTTCCTCTAGCATTTAATCTGCCCTTTAATGTATGAGGCTTTGCATCATATCCTGCGTGAATTATTGCACTGTTAGCCTTTGTTGTTCCATCTGATACATCATTGTTTTTTTCAAGTACGCAGGTTTTTAAGTTATATCTGCTCATCTCTCTAGCTACGGCCGACCCTATAACTCCAGCCCCTATAATGATAACATCGAACATATAAAACCCTCCCATATTTTAAATTAATTTATGCTTTTTCACGAAATATTTATAAAAAAAGAGAACCAAAATAAACCATGGCGATATCCATGACTTATTTTGGTTCTCTTATATCTCTACCAAAACATATTTAGTTTAACATAATTTTATCATATATATTTCTAGAATTCAAGAGCTTTATGACCAATTTATTCATAAATATATTCATTATAATAAATAATTTGTCCGTATTTTAAAAAATTCACCTTTTGAATTTGTCCCTTTTCCTTACAGTAACAGTGAAGGGTCACATCATCCAATTCACTATCCATTGAATTTTTACACGTCATTCCTAAAAACTCCTCTTCCCCCATAAGCTCTTTAAGGGTTATTGTGAACTCCTTTTCAAATTCAATATCTTTTAAAAGTCTTCTATTTAAAGCCACTATCAATATATCCTTAAATCCATATACTATATCTCCTATATAATCATGCCTCTCATCATAATAATCCATAATTAGAAGGTTATTATCCATATCAAAAACATAGCCTTCTTTTACCTGGTCTCCACATATATAATATATGCTGTGTTCTTTTTCATCACATCTAATCTCTCTTTTTGAGATAAGCTCTCTTTTCCCATCCATAAAACTAATTTCTTCTTGAACTATCTTATTGCTTTTATCTATTAATGATAGCTTCGATAACTCCACCTGATTATTTTTGCTCACAGCTAATATAGATTTTATATCATATTCATCATCATACTGTATATCATTTACATACTTTATAGTGCCATCACCATCTTTTATAACAACTTTTTTAAGGAAACCTTCATCATCATATCTATATTCTTTTATGCTTGATACCTTATTCTTTGCATTTCTACATATCTCTTTTATTTCACTTTTAGCAAATTTTCTTTCATAAATTTCTACCACAGACTTATTTTTATCATAGCTTAGCTTTTTTACCCATCTCTCTTTCCAATTATCCTTTTTCTTTATTTCCACAAAAAACATAAGCAGCTTATCCAGCACTGCCCCACCCCCTGGAACTTTTTATATTAATTACAATATTAATTACAATTTTTCCTATATCCCTTATTATTATTTTATACTTCATTGATATGTTTGATAACTCCAATTTAGTAAAATTTCTTTTAACATATTTTAAATATATTAATTTAGTTTATATTATATAATAAATTTATATATTGATGATAAAGTTTCAGTAGTATAATATTATAATTAGATAATTAAAAATGCGAGGTAGTTTTATATGAATAAGAACAATTACTGGATGGGCATAATCTTAATCCTTTTAGGATTATACCTTCTAATAGACAGAGTTTTTCACTTTAAAATCTTAGATATGGGAACGATCATAGTCCTAGGAATCGGATTATTCTTTGAAGCAAGATATTTTAAATCTAAATGTGGCAATGAAAATTTAGTCATAGGCGGTCTTTTTCTTACTATGGGAGTCCTCAGACTTTTAGCAGAGGTTCCTATATTTTGGTCACTAGGTCTATCAAGTATTCGCGATATACCTCTTGGTATAGCTGTAGGTTTATTTCAGCTTTATATATTTTCCAATAAAGATTCGTGGGTTTTAATAGGAGCTTTAGCTCTTATGGTATTTTCTCTATTCCCACTTTTAAAATTCTATTTTACATGGATCAGCAGTGAATTTTTATTTCCAATATTACTTATAATTTTTGGAGTCATAGTTCTAATAAATGCTTTAAGAAAAGATTCCTAAAACAAAGAGGCTTGTCATCTTCATTAACCGATGACAGCCTCTTTGTTTTCTTTTTATCTATTTTATTTTCACAACTGGTATTTGAGATTCCATAAGCCATTACTATTCATTTTCTCTATTCCATATTCCATCTTATAACTTATTTCTTTTCTTTTATAAGACCTTTTCTATATGCTGATAATAGAACCTTTAGATCCTTTATTCTCGTCATAAGTTCTTGTCCTACATCAGTATCCTCAACTCTTTTTCTTTTCACAACTCTTTCTAAAACCATGGTGCTAGAAAGGATATCACTCTCTTCCTTTATAGCAGACTCTGTTGATTTAAAAGGCTCATGACTTATAAGCTGCAAACCAAAAGAGTTATATATAAGTGTGTATCCTGCCATTCCTGTTTTTCCTTGATAAGCTTTTGAAAATCCTCCATCTATAACTAAAAGCTTTCCATTAGCTTTTATCGGACTTTCTCCCTTTTTTCTCTCAACAGGTATATGCCCATTTATTATATGAGAATTTTCTATATCTAATCCAAATTCTTTAAGCACATTATTGCACATATTTTCATCATCACGCAATTTATAATAGGTGTTTTTCGTTTCTTTATGAGTATTTTTATCATCTATAAAGTATCGTTCAAAGGTGGTCATCTTGTCTTTTCCAAACAAAGATGAATTAGTACCTGTCCATTGATACCACATATAATCCATTCCATAAAGCTTTGCTTCTTTATTATTCTCGTAAAAGTACCCTTCTCTACATACCTTCTCTGCTTCATCTAAAACTAATTTGCCTTTAAACTTCCTTCCCTTTATTATAACCTCTCTAAAGGTTCCATCTTCATTTAAAGGTATACATCCATGGAACATAAGATTTGAATTGTACTTAAGATATATACTTCCAGCAGTAAATAAAAATCTTATATGTCTTTGAAGCTTTTCACTATTAACAAATGAGGATTTAAGCTTTTCCATAAGTTCCTTTTCTTCCTTTGTGAGTTTATATGGATTTTTCTTGTCTATAGTTGGGAAGCTTGTATCATTTAGCTTATATACTTTGCCATCTAATTCTATGGTTCCATCATCATAATTTATTTTATTAAGTAAAAGTCTGTGGTCCATGTTGAAGTCAGGTCTTCTCTTTATGACCTCACCTTCAAGTTTAAATTGAATTATAGCTATGGCCTTATGCATTCTCGCTATAAGCTCCTGTTCCGTTACACTGTACTCATTTTCCGCATCAAACTTAGGCTTAAAATTCTTACAAGGATCTTTTTTATAGCAATCCAACGCAAAAGTAGCAAGCGGAAGCATGTTTATACCATAACCATCCTCTAAAGTGTCTAAGTTCGCATATCTTGCACATATTCTTATTACATTAGCTATACATACCTCTGACCCAGCAGCAGCTCCCATCCATAGTATATCGTGATTTCCCCATTGTATATCTACACTATGATAATTTATAAGAGTATCTAATATTATATGGGCTCCTGGTCCTCTGTCATATATGTCTCCAATTATATGAAGTCTATCTATTACAAGTCTTTGTATAAGCTTAGAAATTGCTATTATAAATTCTCTAGCTCTGTCTATTGTTATTATTGTTTGGATTATCTCCTCATAGTATTCTTCTTTATCCTCTCGTCCAGGCTGCTCATGAAGCAATTCTTCAATGATATATGCAAAATCCGCTGGTAGAGCTTTTCTAACTTTAGAACGAGTGTATTTTGATGATACATGCCTACATATGGCTATAAGCCTGTACAATGTTATCCTGTACCAGTCATCTATATTCTCTTCCTCTTTTAAAACTATTTCTAATTTCTGCTCCGGATAATATATTAAAGTTGCTAGACTTTTCTTTTCACTGCTTCTAAGTGAATTTCCGAACACATCATTTATCTTTCTTTTTATGACTCCTGAAGCATTCTTTAAAACATGGATAAAGGGCTCATACTCACCATGAATATCAGTTAAAAAATGCTCTGTTCCTTTTGGTAAATTTAATATTGCTTGAAGATTTATTATTTCTGTTGTTGCTGAACTTATAGTTGGATATCTATTAGCCAAAAGATTTAAATATCTTAAATCATTATTTATATCCTCTATACAGCTTTCTCCCAAAAACGCCATACTAATCCTCCTATTTAGTATATTCTTTTATATATATATGCTACATTATATAGCTTATTATACTATGTTGTTCCCACTTTTACTACTGAATTTGAAAATTTTTCATGACATTTTCAAAAAAAATAGCATCCTAAAATATTTAGGATGCTATTTTGCAGACTGCTGACAAAGTGTCAGCAGTCTTTAATTTTATACAAATATGTAATATAATTTAAGATATATTAATTTATTACATGGGGGTTTTGCCAATGATAAACGAAAGAAGAGAAGCACAAAATGAAATGGAAGTGGTTATG
>JALEZF010000028.1 GCA_022773025.1 Clostridium sp.
AAATTACTCTATTATGCTAGTAACAACTCCTGAACCAACTGTTCTTCCACCTTCTCTGATAGCGAATCTTAGTCCTTCGTCCATTGCTACTTGTGTTATTAATTCTACGTTCATGTCAATGTGGTCTCCTGGCATTACCATTTCCATTCCTTCTGGTAACTTGATTGATCCTGTAACGTCTGTTGTTCTGAAGTAGAACTGTGGTCTATATCCATCGAAGAATGGTGTATGTCTTCCACCTTCTTCTTTCTTTAGTACGTATACTTGACCTACGAACTTCTTGTGTGGATGTACTGATCCAACTTTTGATAATACTTGACCTCTTTCGATGTCTGTTCTTTGTACTCCTCTTAATAAAGCTCCTATATTGTCTCCTGCTTGTGCTTCATCTAGTAACTTTCTGAACATTTCTATTCCTGTTACTACTGTCTTTCTCTTTTCTTCGCTTAATCCTACTATTTCTACTTCGTCTCCTACATGTAGAATTCCTCTTTCAACTCTTCCTGTTGCAACTGTTCCTCTTCCAGTGATTGTGAATACATCTTCTACTGGCATTAAGAATGGCTTATCTGTTGCTCTTTCTGGAGTTGGGATATAGCTATCTACTGCTTCCATTAATTCAACTATACACTTAGTTGCTTCTGGATCTGTTGGGTTCTCTAATGCTTTTAATGCTGATCCTACTACTATTGGAGTATCGTCTCCTGGGAAATCGTACTCGTTTAATAGTTCTCTTACTTCCATTTCTACTAATTCTAGTAATTCTGGATCATCTACCATATCTGCTTTATTTAAGAATACTACTATGTAGTTAACTCCAACTCTTGAAGCTAGTAGTATATGCTCTCTTGTTTGAGGCATTGGACCGTCTGCTGCTGATACAACTAGTATAGCTCCGTCCATTTGTGCTGCTCCTGTTATCATGTTCTTAACGTAGTCAGCGTGGCCTGGGCAGTCAACGTGTGCGTAGTGTCTGTTTTCTGTTTCGTACTCTACGTGTGCAGTGTTGATTGTGATTCCTCTTTCTTTTTCTTCTGGTGCCTTATCTATTTCGTCATACTTGAACGCATCTGCATATCCCTTGTTTGCTAAAACTGTTGTGATTGCAGCTGTTAATGTTGTCTTACCGTGGTCTACGTGTCCTATTGTTCCAATATTTACGTGTGGCTTATTTCTTTCAAATTTTGCCTTTGCCATTTTTCTATTCCTCCTTGCAGATCATATATTATTAATTATTATTATAATCTTTTTTTACTAGTCTTAAAAGTTATAATTTTGTGTTGTATAAGAATCTTTATTACTTCTTACCAACTATTTGCTCTTGGATGCTCTTTGGAACTTCTTCATAGTGATCGAATTCCATTGAGTAAACTCCTCTACCTTGAGTTCTTGATCTTAGTACAGTTGCATATCCAAACATTTCTGAAAGTGGAACGAAAGATCTTATAACCTGTGCTCCGCTTCTTGGATCCATACCCTCGATTCTTCCTCTTCTAGAGTTTATATCTCCAATAACGTCTCCCATGTACTCTTCTGGTACAACTACTTCAACCTTCATCATAGGCTCAAGTAATACTGGATCCGCTTTAGCCATAGCATTCTTAAACGCCATAGATCCAGCGATCTTAAACGCCATTTCTGATGAGTCAACATCATGGTATGATCCATCAAATAACTTAACTTTGAAGTTAATTGTTTGGTATCCACCAACAACACCACTCTCACAAGCTTCTCTGATTCCATTATCTACAGCTGGTATATATTCTCTTGGAATAGCTCCTCCAACTATAGCATTTTCAAATGTATATTCACCTTCAGTTGGGCTCATTTCAATCCAACAGTGTCCGTATTGTCCACGTCCACCTGACTGTCTTACGAACTTACCTTCAGCTTGAACAGTCTTTCTGATAGTTTCTTTGTATGCAACTTGTGGTTGACCAACGTTACACTCAACTTTAAACTCTCTTTGAAGTCTGTCAACGATTATTTCTAGGTGTAGTTCTCCCATACCTGCGATTATTGTCTGACCAGTTTCTTGATCAGTATAGGTCTTGAATGTTGGGTCTTCTTCTGCAAGCTTTGCAAGTGCTATACCCATCTTTTCTTGGCCAGCCTTTGTTTTAGGCTCAATAGCTACACGAATAACTGGTTCTGGGAATTCCATAGATTCTAGGATTACTGGTTCATTATCTGAACATAGAGTATCTCCTGTAGTTGTATCCTTAAGACCAACTATAGCTCCTAAATCTCCAGCTCTTAATTCTGCAACTTCTTGTCTGTGGTTAGCATGCATCTTAACAAGTCTACCAATTCTTTCTTTCTTACCCTTTGTGGAATTTAATACATATGTACCACTTTCCATTACTCCTGAGTAAACTCTTGTGAAAGCTAATCTTCCAACGAATGGGTCAGTAGCTATCTTAAATGCTAATGCTGACATTGGCTCATCATCGTTAGCATGTCTAGCCACCTCTTCTCCAGTTGATGGATCAGTTCCTTGGATAGCTGGTATGTCTAATGGTGATGGCATGTAAGCAACTACTGCATCTATCATTTCTTGAACACCCTTGTTCTTATATGATGTTCCACATAGAACTGGTATCATGTGGTTGCCTATAGTAGCTTTTCTTATTCCTGTCTTTAACTCTTCAACAGTTAACTCTTCACCATCTAAGTATTTCATCATTAATTCTTCATCTGTTTCTGCAACAGCTTCAACTAATGCCATTCTATACTCTTCTGCTTTATCTTTAAGTTCTGCTGGAACTTCAACTTTTTCTATTTCAGTTCCTAAGTCATTCTTGTGAAGAATAGCTATATTCTCAACTAAATCTACCATTCCTACAAATTGGTCTTCTTGACCTATTGGAATTTGTATTGGAACTGCATTTGCTTTTAATCTATCTCTTATAGAATCTATACAAGCATAGAAATCAGCACCTGTAGCATCCATCTTGTTTACATATACCATTCTTGGAACTTGGTATTTGTCTGCTTGCCTCCAAACAGTTTCTGTTTGTGGCTCAACTCCACTCTTTGCATCTAGAACTGTTACAGATCCGTCAAGAACTCTTAGAGATCTTTCAACCTCAACTGTAAAGTCTACGTGCCCTGGTGTGTCAATTATGTTTATTACATGGCCTTGCCATTGACATGTTGTTGCAGCAGAAGTGATTGTTATTCCTCTCTCCTTCTCTTGCGCCATCCAGTCCATTTGAGATTCACCTTCGTGAGTCTCACCTATCTTATGTGTTTTTCCTGTGTAGAATAATATACGCTCCGTAGTAGTAGTCTTACCAGCATCTATGTGAGCCATGATTCCTATATTACGGAACTTATCTAATGGAAACTCTCTTGCCACTCTTAGTTCCTCCTCTCAGTTGCGATTTAAAATTCGACAAAACTGTTTTGGTTATAAACCAAAACAGTTTTAATATTAGTATCTGTAGTGAGCAAATGCTTTATTCGCTTCTGCCATCTTATGAGTATCTTCTCTCTTCTTAACTGCGGCTCCAGTATTGTTAGCTGCATCCAATAACTCGTTTGCAAGTCTCTCTCTCATATACTTTTCGCCTCTTTTTCTTGCAGCTACTAATAACCATCTGATACCTAATGTTTGTCTTCTCTCTGGTCTAACTTCCATTGGTACTTGGTAAGTAGCTCCTCCAACTCTTCTTGCTTTTACTTCAAGCAATGGCATAATGTTATTCATTGCTGTTTCGAATACTTCAAGTGCATCTTTTCCAGTCTTCTCAGCTATGATTTCAAAAGCATCGTAGCATATTTTTTGTGCTACTCCTTTTTTACCGTCTTCCATTATGCTGTTTATAAGCTTTGTTACAACCTTACTGTTGTATATTGGATCTGCTAGAACGTCTCTTTTTGCTATATGTCCTTTTCTTGGCACTTTTCTTCCCTCCTTAACATTTAAAATTTAAGATCATCGGTACTCGACTCTACGTCGCAAAGTGCTCTAATCTTCTGCTTCTATATATAATAAACGCTGAAGACATCGCACTAATTAACGAGTTATCAAATTACTTTTGCTTTGGTCTCTTAGCACCGTACTTGGATCTTCCTTGAAGTCTGTTAGCTACTCCTGCACAGTCAAGTGCTCCTCTAACTATGTGGTATCTTACACCAGGAAGGTCCTTAACTCTACCACCTCTTATAAGAACAACTGAGTGTTCCTGTAAGTTATGGCCTATTCCACCAATGTATGCTGTTACTTCATATCCATTAGTAAGTCTAACTCTGGCAATTTTTCTAAGCGCTGAGTTTGGCTTCTTTGGAGTAGTAGTTTTAACTACTGTGCATACTCCTCTCTTTTGAGGGCACTCCTTAAGTGCTGGTGCTGTTGATTTAGTTGCTACTGTCTTTCTGCCTTTTCTAACTAATTGGCTTATAGTTGGCATTAATTTTCACCTCCTAATTTTTTTAATTAAACAATCTATATAAATAAGTTGATAGCTTATTTAATTAAAATCGCTGTAGCTGAAGCAGCCACTTGAATTCCACACAATCTTCCAAGCTCTTTCATTGTATCTATATATACTATATCTACATTTTTTTCCTTTGCTTTTTTGATTAAATGATTTACAAGTTTCTCTTCTACATCTTTTGCTACATAAAGAATTTTGCAATTGTCATTGCTTATTGCTTTAGTAGCTTGTTTTATTCCTACTACATGCTTTTCTTTTATTCTGTCTACCATGCTACTCCCTCCCCATAAGAATTATATGGAGACAATTTTTTTCAGATTGTCTCCATTTAAGTACATGTTAGACAATGTAATGATTTATTATTTATTTGTTTAAATCACACAAAATTTATTGTACCACCACATATAACTCATGTCAATAAAATATGTCTATTCTTCTACTACGGTGGTTATATCCTCTTTTACCAAATCTTTATCAGTGCTTAATTTTACACTCTTATATTTTGGCATCCCTGTACCAGCTGGTATTAACTTACCAATGATTACATTTTCCTTTAATCCTATTAATGGATCTATCTTTCCTTTAATAGCTGCATCAGTAAGTACTCTAGTTGTTTCCTGGAATGATGCTGCTGATAAGAAGGAATCTGTTGCTAGGGCTGCTTTTGTGATTCCTAGAAGTACTTGTTCTCCTTGTGCTTCTTCTCCTCCATTTGCAATAGTCCTTTCATTTTCTTCCCTAAAATCAAACATATCTATCATTGTTCCTGGAAGTAAATCTGTATCACCTGACTCTAAAACTTTAACTTTTCTAGTCATCTGTCTTACGACAACCTCTAAGTGCTTATCGTTGATGTCAACACCCTGAAGTCTATATACTTTTTGAACTTCAGATAGAAGATATCTTCTTACGCCATCTATTCCTTTTATCTTTAAGATGTCATGAGGATTTACTGAACCTTCAGTGATTTCATCTCCAGCTTCAATTACATCATCTTTAGATACTCTTAATCTTGATCCGAATGGAATATCATATTCCTTTACTTCTCCATCATTACCTGTAACTATAACAGTTCTCTTTTTCTTAGTATCATCTATAGAAACAGTACCTGCTATTTCAGTTACTATAGCTAATCCCTTTGGTTTTCTAGCTTCAAATAGTTCTTCAACTCTAGGTAAACCTTGAGTTATATCTGATCCAGCAACTCCACCTGTGTGGAATGTTCTCATTGTAAGCTGTGTTCCTGGCTCACCGATTGACTGGGCAGCTATAATACCAACAGATTCTCCTATATTTATTTTTTGCGCTGTTGCCATGTTCATTCCATAACACTTAGCACATACCCCTACTTTACAATTACATGTAAATACTGATCTGATTTTAACTTTCTTAACGCCAGCATTGCTTACTTTCTCTGCTATATCAGCATCCATATAAGTATCTCTTGGCACTAGAACTTCTCCTGTTTCAGGGTGAAGTATATCTTCAGCATTATATCTACCTGTTAACCTCTCTGTTAGAGATTCTATAACTTCATTTCCTTCTTTAATCTCAGAAACGTAAATACCTTCTTTAGTTCCACAGTCTTCATCTCTAACTATAACATCCTGGCTAACGTCAACAAGTCTTCTTGTTAAATAACCTGAGTCAGCAGTCTTAAGAGCTGTATCAGCATTACCTTTTCTAGCACCGTGTGTAGATATGAAGTATTCAAGTACGTCAAGACCTTCTCTAAAGGATGCCTTGATTGGACGTTCTATGATCTTACCAGAAGGGTTTGCCATAAGTCCTCTCATACCTGCAAGCTGCTTTATCTGAGATTTAGATCCTCTCGCTCCTGAGTCTGCCATCATGAATATTGGATTAAATCTATCCAAGTTATCCATAAGTGCATTCGCTACATCCTCAGTAGTTTGAGTCCATTTATCTATTACAGAGTTATATCTTTCATCTTCTGATATAAGACCTCTCTTGTAAAGTTTCTCTATTTTATCTACAGTAGATTCTGCATCTTTGATAAGATCAGCTTTTTGATCTGGAACTATCATGTCGGATGCTGCAACAGTTATTGCACCTATTGTAGAATAGTGATATCCTTTTGCCTTAATATTGTCAAGCATTATTGAAGTTTCAGTTGGACCTAATTTCATATAACACTTATCAACAATCTTTCCAAGCTTCTTCTTGTCAACTAAGAAATCAACTTCTAGTTTGAATTGATTTTCTTCCTTGCTTCTATCTACAAATCCTAATATTTGAGGAATAGATTCATTGAAAATAATCTTTCCAACAGTAGTGTCTATTATACCTTGCTTTTCTTCTCCGTTTATAACCTTAGTTAATCTAACTTTGATTTTAGCATGAAGAGAAACAACTTTATTATCATAAGCCATTATTGCTTCGTCTGTAGACATAAAGCATTTTCCTTCACCTGGCTCACCGTCTTTATCTAGAGTCAAGTAGTATGATCCTAAAATCATATCCTGAGTAGGTACACAAACTGGCTTACCATCTGATGGCTTTAATATATTACTAGCTGCAAGCATTAAGAATCTTGACTCAGCTTGAGCTTCTACTGATAAAGGTACATGGACAGCCATTTGGTCTCCATCAAAGTCAGCATTGTACGCTGTACATGCTAATGGATGAAGCTTTATAGCTCTTCCATCAACCAATACTGGTTGGAATGCTTGAATTCCTAATCTGTGAAGTGTAGGAGCACGGTTTAATAATACTGGATGATCTTGAATTACTTCTTCTAATACATCCCATACTTGAGCCTGAACTCTTTCAACCATTCTCTTAGCACTCTTAATATTATGAGCTACTCCACTTTCAACAAGCTTCTTCATAACAAAAGGTTTAAATAGCTCTAAAGCCATCTCTTTTGGAAGACCGCATTGATACATCTTTAATTCTGGACCAACAACTATAACAGATCTACCAGAATAGTCAACTCTCTTACCAAGTAAGTTTTGTCTAAATCTTCCTTGCTTTCCTTTTAACATATCTGATAAAGACTTAAGTGGTCTATTTCCTGGTCCTGTTACAGGTCTACCTCTTCTACCATTATCAATAAGAGCATCTACTGCTTCTTGAAGCATTCTTTTTTCATTTCTAACTATGATATCTGGTGCTCCTAAATCTAATAGCTTTTTAAGTCTGTTATTTCTGTTTATAACTCTTCTGTATAAATCATTTAAGTCAGAAGTAGCAAATCTTCCTCCATCTAGCTGAACCATAGGTCTTAAGTCCGGTGGAATAACAGGTATTACACTGATTATCATCCATTCTGGCTTATTGCTAGACTTTCTGAAGGATTCAATGACTTCTAATCTTCTTATGATTCTAATCTTCTTTTGACCTGTGCTAGTCTTTAATTCTTCTTTTAATTCCTTAGAGCATCTCTCTAAGTCAATCTCTTGTAAAAGTTTCTCAACGGCTTCTGCACCCATTCCAGCCTCGAAACTTTCCTCCCCATATTTATCAACTGCTTCTGCATACTCCTTCTCATTTAAAAGTTGTTTCTTTAGAAGCGGAGTTTCTTTAGGATCTAGTACAACGTATGAAGCGAAGTATAGTATCTTTTCTAAAGATCTTGGTGACATATCAAGAAGTAATCCCATTCTAGATGGAATACCCTTGAAGTACCATATGTGAGACACAGGGGCAGCAAGTTCTATATGCCCCATTCTCTCACGTCTTACTTTAGCTTTGGTTACTTCAACACCACAACGATCGCAGACTATTCCTTTATATCTAACTCTCTTATACTTACCACAGTGACACTCCCAGTCTTTCATAGGTCCAAAAATTCTTTCACAGAAAAGACCATCTCTTTCTGGCTTTAGTGTTCTATAGTTAATAGTTTCTGGTTTCTTTATTTCTCCTCTAGACCATTCTCTTATTTGCTCTGGGGAAGCTAAACCAATTTGTATAGCATCAAAATTGTTTAATTCAAACAAGGGTGTATCCTCCCTTCAAAATTAGTGTTCATCATTAAATCCATCAATATCTAAATCTTCACTTTCAAGATCTTCGAGATTAAGTGATTCATAATCTATTTCTTCCATATCATCTTCGAATTCGTCATTTTCCTCTTCATTCTCATCTTCAACATCAGTAGTTTCAGCAGCATGTGCTAAAATTGAAGGGTTTGGTTCATTTCCTTCTATATTAACTTCTAAATCTTCCATATCCTCATCTACTGATTCTCTTATCTTGATTTCTTCATTTTCTTCATTGTAAACTTTAACGTCTAAGCATAAAGCTTGAAGCTCTTTGATAAGAACCTTAAATGATTCTGGTATACCTGGTTCTGGAATGTTTTCTCCCTTTACGATAGCCTCATAAGTCTTAACTCTACCAACAACGTCATCTGACTTAACAGTTAGTATTTCTTGAAGAGTATGAGCTGATCCATAAGCTTCTAGGGCCCAAACTTCCATTTCTCCAAATCTCTGTCCTCCGAATTGAGCTTTACCACCAAGTGGCTGTTGAGTTACTAGTGAGTAAGGTCCTGTAGATCTAGCGTGGATCTTATCATCAACTAAGTGGGCAAGTTTTAAGATATACATATAACCAACAGTTACTCTGTTATCGAAAGGCTCTCCTGTTCTTCCATCATAAAGAACAGTCTTACCATCTCTTGCATAACCTGCCATTTCTAAGCAATCCTCAATATTTTGCTCTGTTGCGCCATCAAATACTGGAGTAGCTATATGCCATCCCATTTTAGATGCTGCTAATCCTAAGTGAACTTCTAAAACCTGACCGATGTTCATACGTGATGGTACACCTAGTGGGTTTAAACAGATTTGAAGTGGTCTTCCATCTGGTAAAAACGGCATATCTTCTTCTGGTAATATCCTAGAGATAACCCCCTTATTACCGTGACGTCCTGCCATCTTGTCTCCAACAGATATCTTTCTCTTTTGTGCTATATAACATCTAACAAGTTCGTTTACTCCTGGTGTCAATTCGTCACCATTTTCTCTTGTAAACACCTTTATATCAACTATGATACCAGCTTCACCATGAGGAACTCTTAAAGATGTATCTCTAACTTCTCTAGCCTTTTCACCAAATATAGCTCTAAGTAGTCTTTCTTCAGCAGTAAGTTCAGTTTCTCCCTTTGGAGTAACCTTTCCTACTAATATGTCTCCAGATCTAACTTCAGCACCTATTCTTATGATACCTCTTTCGTCGATATCCTTAAGTGCATCTTCACCAACATTTGGTATATCCCTTGTGATTTCTTCTGGTCCTAATTTAGTATCCCTAGCTTCACATTCATATTCTTCTATATGAATAGATGTAAATACATCATCTCTTACAAGTTGCTCTGAAATAAGCATAGCATCCTCGTAATTGTATCCTTCCCAAGTTATGAAGCCCATTCTTATGTTTTTACCTAATCCAATTTCACCTAAGTCAGTTGATGGTCCATCAGCTAATACAGTGCCGATTTCTACCCTCTCTCCCTTGTCAACTATAGGTCTTTGGTTTATACATGTTCCTGGGTTTGATCTCTTAAACTTAAGGAGTCTATAAGAATCTATACCACCGTCTGAATCCCTCTTAACTCTAACTTCGTTAGCGCTAACATATACTACTTCTCCAGCATTTTTAGCCTTTGGTAGTACTCCTGAGTCAACAGCAGCCTTATACTCTATTCCTGTTCCAACTATTGGAGCCTGTGGCTTTAATAGAGGTACTGCCTGACGTTGCATGTTGGCTCCCATAAGTGCTCTAGATGCGTCGTCATTCTCAAGGAATGGTATCATTGCTGTAGCAACAGAAACTATCTGTCTTGGTGATATATCCATAAGATCTACATCTTCTCTTGGAATTATAAGTATGTCATCTTTAGATCTAACAGTTATTTTCTTATCTAAGAATAAACCATCTTCTCCTATTGGCTCATTTGACTGAGCGATAACATATCTATCTTCCTCATCAGCTGTAAAGTATCTTATGTCATTTGTAACAACACCTGTAGCTTTATCTATAATTCTATATGGAGTTTCTATAAATCCATATTCATTAACTCTTGCATAAGTAGCTAATGAATTAATAAGTCCTATATTTGGTCCTTCTGGAGTTTCTATAGGACACATTCTACCATAGTGAGAATGGTGAACGTCTCTAACTTCAAATCCAGCTCTTTCTCTTGAAAGACCTCCTGGTCCTAAAGCTGAAAGTCTTCTCTTATGAGTAAGCTCTGAAAGTGGGTTAGTCTGATCCATGAACTGTGATAGCTGTGAACTTCCAAAGAACTCTTTTATAGCTGCTGCTACTGGTCTGATGTTTATAAGAACCTGAGGAGTTATTCCTTCTTGATCTTGGATAGTCATTCTCTCCTTAACTACCCTTTCCATTCTGGAAAGACCAATTCTAAATTGGTTTTGTAGAAGTTCTCCTACAGATCTTAATCTTCTATTTCCTAAGTGATCTATATCATCTACATAACCTACTGCATATGGTAATCCAAGTTCGTAACTAATAGTTGCATAGATATCATCTCTTACTATATGCTTAGGTATCAATTTAGTTAAATTCTTTTTAATTTGCTCTTTTAACTCTTCTTCATCAGAATAGTTATCTAAAAGCTCTTTTAAAGTTGGGTAATGCACCTTTTCTTTAATATTTAAAGTGCTTATATCGAAATTAACATGGGATTGTAGATCAACAAAGTGATTTCCTATTACTCTTAGGACTTTGTCTTCAACAATTATATCAACAGAGTTTATTCCAGCATTTTGTATCTTTAATGCCATCTCTCTTGATATCTTTTCACCCTTAGATACAAAGATTTCTCCAGTCTCACCATTTATAACATCTTCTGCTGCTATTTGGTTTGAAATTCTAAGGTTTAATGCTAATTTCTTGTTGAATTTGTATCTACCAACTTTTGATAGATCATATCTCTTTGCATCAAAGAATAAAGACTCAATTAAAGATACAGCACTATCAACTGTAGGAGGTTCGCCTGGTCTTAATCTCTTATAGATTTCAAGTAAAGCTTCCTCTTTTGTCTTAGTGTTGTCTTTTTCTATTGTCGCTTTTAATCTTTCATCTTCACCAAAATAATCAATTATTTCAGCATCACTACCATAACCCATTGCTCTCGCAAGTATAGTGATTGGAAGTTTTCTTGTTTTATCAATTCTTACATATATAACATCATTAGAATCTGTTTCATACTCTAACCATGCTCCTCTGTTTGGAATGACAGTAGATGCAAACAATCTCTTTCCTGATTTGTCTCTAGTCTCGCTATAATAAACCCCTGGTGATCTCACAAGCTGGCTTACTATAACTCTCTCAGCACCGTTTATTATAAAAGTGCCTTGTTCAGTCATAAGTGGGAAATCTCCCATAAATACTTCTTGATCTTTTATTTCGCCTGTTTCAGTGTTATGAAGTCTGACCTTAACCTTTAGAGGCGCAGCATAAGTTGCGTCTCTCTCTTTGCATTCCTCGACAGAATACTTGATATTATCCCTGTCTAAGTGAAAATCAATAAACTCAAGCACAAGGTTACCAGTATAATTGGTAATAGGGTTAATATCGTCGAACACTTCATATAAGCCTTCCTTCAAGAACCAATTATATGAATCTAATTGGACCTCGATAAGATTAGGCATATCAATTACTTCTTTTACCTTACCAAAACTCATCCTTGTTCTTTTTCCGTTTTGAATAGGATGTACCATTAAGCCTTCACCCCTTGTATAAACTAAAATAGCCACAAGCATAATATCCCTAAGGACTTTTATGCTTCTGGATTGCATACAACATCATCATATAAGTGTAACCATATAAATGAAAATAATTCAATTTCTATACCAATTTATCAAATTTACTCCTATATAGAATAGTACATTTAATAATGGTATCATAATAAAAACAACTAGTCAATAGCATAGTCTAAAAAAGAGGCACTTTATCAGTAAAGTGCCTCATTATTTTAAATGCTTATTTTTACTACTTAACTTCTACAGTAGCTCCAACTTCAGCAAGCTTAGCCTTTATAGCTTCTGCTTCGTCTTTAGAAACACCTTCTTTTAATGTCTTAGGTGCTCCATCAACTACTTCTTTAGCTTCCTTTAATCCTAAGCCAGTTAATTCTCTAACTGCCTTTATAACCTTGATCTTTTCAGATCCTGCACTTGCAAGTACTACGTCAAACTCAGTCTTTTCTTCTGCTGCTGCTGCTCCTGCAACTGCTCCTGCTGCTGCAACTGGTGCTGCTGCGCTTACTCCGAATTCTTCTTCGCAAGCCTTTACTAAATCATTTAATTCTAAAACGCTCATTTCTTTTATAGCTTCTATAATTTGCTCTTTTGTCATTATTGACACCTCCACATTTCGTTAATATTATGATTTGATTTCTTTTTCATTATCTACTATTCAGCAGATTCTTTGCTTTCTTTGATTGCATTTAAAAGGTATGCAAACTTTGAAAGTGGTGACTTGATACTTCCAAGAAGTTTTGCAATAAGAACATCTTTTGAAGGTATGTTTGCTAATTGCTTTACCTTATCTGCATCATATATCTCACCTTGTACTAAACCAGCTTTAAGTTCAAGCTTCTTATGAGTTTTTGCAAAATCATTTAATATTCTTGCTGGTGCAGTTACATCATCATAACCAATAGCTATTGATATTGGTCCTTGTAAGTGTTCCTCTAAGCCTTCAATTCCTAGTTCCTTAGCTGCAAGAATAACTAAAGTGTTCTTGTAAACTTTGTATTCTACTCCAGCTTCTCTTAAAGACTTTCTTAGTTGAGTATCTTCTTCAACAGTTAATCCTTGATAACTAGCAAGTACTACTGATTGAGATTTTTCTAATTTTTCTCTTATCTCTTCAACTTTAGCTTGCTTTATTTGTCTGTTCTTGTTCACTACGCGTGCCACCTCCTCACAGTTAATAAACTGCTTATTCTATAAAACAAAGGCCTTCCCGCAGACGCAAGAAGACCACACATTTACTATGTTATGGATCCTCGGTAGGTAGTTAATCGTTACGCTGTCGCACCTACGGTCTACGGATATATTGTTTTTTCAACTATTGTAGTATACTACAAAGACCTTTGTATGTCAATACTATTCTAATACTTTTGATGAATTAACTTTAACTCCTGGTCCCATTGTGCTAGAAACAGATATAGATTTGATATATTGTCCCTTAGCAGCTGCTGGTTTAGCCTTTATAAGTGCTTCCATTAAAACCTTGAAGTTATCAGCTAACTTTTCAGCTCCGAAAGATTTCTTTCCTAGTGGAACGTGAACGATAGAAGTTTTATCAACTCTATATTCAACCTTACCAGCCTTAATCTCTTGAACAGCCTTAGCTACATCAAATGTAACTGTTCCTGATTTTGGGTTTGGCATTAATCCCTTAGGTCCTAAAACTCTTCCTAGTCTTCCTACTACTCCCATCATGTCTGGTGTAGCAACAACTACGTCAAAGTCAAACCAATTTTCTTTTTGGATCTTTTCTACTAAATCCTCTGCTCCAACGAATTCTGCTCCTGCTTCTTGAGCTTCCTTCACTCTATCTCCCTTAGCAAAAACTAAAACTCTAACAGTTTTTCCAGTTCCATGAGGAAGAACAACAGCACCTCTAACCTGTTGGTCAGCGTGTCTTGGATCTACACCTAGTCTTACAGCTAATTCAATTGTTTCATCGAATTTAGCTTTTGCAGTCTTAACAGCTAATTCCATAGCTTCTACTGGTGTATATAAAGCGTTCTTATCTACTAACTTTGCACTCTCGATATAATTCTTTCCCATTATTAAGCCTCCTTTGTGGTATTAACGGCAGTTACCTCCCACCATTTAAACATAATTAATCTTCAACAACTATTCCCATGCTCTTAGCTGTTCCTTCGATCATGCTCATAGCTGCTTCTATTGAAGCCGCATTTAAATCTGGCATCTTAGTTTCTGCAATTTCTCTTACTTTATCTCTTGAAATCTTAGCAACCTTTGTCTTATTTGGAACACCTGAACCACTTTCGATTCCAACAGCTTTCTTTAATAATACAGCTGCTGGTGGTGTCTTAAGTATAAAACTAAAAGATCTGTCTTGATATACAGTAATTACTACTGGAATTATTAATCCAGCTTGATTTGCAGTTTTTGCATTGAACTCCTTACAGAATCCCATAATGTTAACTCCATGTTGTCCTAATGCAGGTCCAACTGGTGGTGCTGGAGTCGCCTTTCCTGCAGGAAGTTGAAGTTTGATCATTCCTGTAACTTTCTTAGCCATGAGTTATTCCTCCTATACTGTGGTTATACGGGTTTTCACCCTCCCACTTACTAAGACTTTCGTCTCGTGAATATTATATTAATCTAATTTTTCAACTTGGTTAAATTCTAGTTCAGCTAAAGTATCTCTACCAAACATGTTAACCAAAGCTTTTATCTTGTGCTTTTCAAGGTTTATTTCTTGAATAACAGCAATAAACTCTCTTAAAGGTCCTGCTGTAACCTTGACGCTTTCTCCTACCTCCAAATCTAAATCCATAGGGGTTTCCATTATACCCATAGACTCAACTTCTTCATCGGTAAGCGGAACAGGTTTAGATCCCGGTCCTACAAATCCTGTAACTCCTCTGGTATTTCTAACGACATACCAAGATTCGTCAGTCATCATCATTTTAACTAAAACATATCCAGGAAACTTCTTTTTTACAACTACCTTCTGTTTTCCATCCTTTTCTTCTACGACTTCTTCAGTAGGTACTTCTACAAAGTGTATGATATCTTGTAAATTTCTATTTTCAATAGTCTTTTCAAGAGTCGCTTTAACTTTGTTTTCATATCCAGAATATGTGTGTACTACGTACCATCTAGCTTTTTCTCCCATAATTTTAGGGATGTTAAACATCCCAACCTCCTTTTTAAATTTAAATTAGTTTAGCAATTAAATCAAAGAGGTTTTTGAAGACTATGTCAACTCCGCCTATAAATAAAATATAGATCAAACAAAAAGTAGCTACTGCTATTGATGCCTTCTTAACATCCTTTTTATCTGGCCAAGTTATTCTCTTTATTTCAGCCTTAACCTCTTTAAGGAATTTGAAAAATCTAGAGAATATATTTTTAGATTCCTTGTTTTTCTTAACTTGGTCCTTCTTTGTATTATTTACATCTAAAGCCATATTATTCACATCCTTAAAAAAAATAATAGGTGTGAGGTCTAAACTACTTAGTCTCTTTGTGAAGAGTATGTTTTTGACAGAATTTGCAATACTTCTTTAATTCTAATCTATCTGGGTCATTCTTCTTGTTCTTCATTGAGTTATAATTTCTTTGCTTACACTCAGTACATGCTAATGTTACCTTAACTCTCATGATGCGCACCTCCATTTTTATATATCTATAGAAAGCTCATATGCTGTAGCTTTTCGTTGCGTATTACCTACATACTTTATCATAATTCAAAAATTGTGTCAACTTGTATTTGTTGCAGCAAGTACCACTCTCTTCTAATTAAATGTATAAACTCCATGTAGTGTAAGCGCACTTTTTATCTTATAAAGGACTAGGTAACCCCTAGTCCTGTAAAAATTACTTAAATTACTCTATTATGCTAGTAACAACTCCTGAACCAACTGTTCTTCCACCTTCTCTGATAGCGAATCTTAGTCCTTCGTCCATTGCTACTTGTGTTATTAATTCTACGTTCATGTCAATGTGGTCTCCTGGCATTACCAT
>JALEZF010000081.1 GCA_022773025.1 Clostridium sp.
GAAGATTTAGGAAAAACTAAGCATCTGGTGATAATGCGTAATTTGGTAATACCCGTTCCCATACCGAACACGAAGGTCAAGCAAATTACGGCTGATGGTACTGCAGGGGAGGCTCTGTGGGAGAGTAGGTGGTCGCCAGGTAATATGGCTGGATAGCTCAGTCGGTAGAGCAGAGGACTGAAAATCCTCGTGTCCCTGGTTCGATTCCTGGTCCAGCCACCAAAAAAGCACTTAATAATTAAGTGCTTTTTTTATGCGTATTTTTAATTGATTTAATGAGAGGTATAGCTAAAATCTTTTTAAGAAATATGAGCTATACTTTTATAAATAAAATTTATTATATATTTTCTATCTGCCAATCTATTGGCGAAAGACCATCAGATTTTAAGAACTCATTGGTTCTAGAAAACGGTCTACTTCCAAAGAATCCACGGGAGGCAGAAAGTGGACTGGGATGAACAGATTTTATAATGTGATGTATAGGATTTGTTATAAGAGCCTGCTTTTCTTGAGCGTTTTTACCCCACAGAATGAAAACAACAGGTTCTGTCTTAGAATTTACCAATTCAATTATTTTATTAGTGAAGTTTTCCCAACCTTTATTTCTATGAGAATTAGCTTCAGAAGCTCTCACAGTAAGGACAGTGTTCAAAAGGAGAACCCCTTGGTCTGCCCATTTCTTCAGATATCCGTTATTTGGTATGTAACAATTAAGGTCAGTATGTAGTTCCTTGTAAATATTAATAAGAGATGGAGGAGCAGGAACTCCTGGCTTTACAGAAAAGCTTAGTCCATGAGCCTGATTTGGTCCATGATAGGGGTCTTGACCTAAGATAACCACCTTGACTTTACTATAAGGAGTATAATGAAGAGCATTGAAAATATCATACATATTAGGATAGATTATGCTGCTCTTATATTCTGATATAAGGAACTTTCTAAGATCCAAGTAATATGGACTTTCAAACTCATTTTTTAAAAGATCCTTCCAATCATTTTTTAGAATTTCCATAAAATCACCCTTTAAAATTATTTAATATCCTTAGTATAGCACAAGATGTATAAAGTATGTTATGATTAAGAGAAGAAGATTTGGAAAAGGTTAGTCCAAATTTTCAAATTAGAGATATAAAAAAAGGAGATTTTTCATGGAGAATAATGTGCTAGCAATAGTTAATGGCGTTAAGATTAGTGAAAGGGAGATACAAGAAGCAGTTGATAGATTCCCAGCTGATAGAAAGGCTTATGTAGATAGTCCAATGGGAAGAGAACAATTACTTCAACAAATGGTAGCTTTCGAACTTATGTACAGCTATGGAAAAGATAATGGAGTGGAGGAATCTGCTTTATATAAGGAGCAAGTTGAAAGACTTCAAAAGGAAATATTAACTCAAGTAGTTATAAATGATTTATTATCAAAGGTTACTGTAAGCGATGAAGAAGCAAAAGAGTTCTATGAAAGCAACGGTGACAAGTTCATGGAGCAAGAGCAAGTAAGAGCTAAACATATCCTTGTTGAAAATGAAGAAGAAGCTCAAAAGGTTGCAAAGGAAATAAATGAAGGATTAAGCTTTGAAGACGCAGTATTAAAATATTCAAGCTGTCCATCAAATGCTCAAGGGGGAGACTTAGGATTCTTTACAAGAGGAAGAATGGTTCCTGAATTCGAAGAAGCAGCATTTGCTTTAGAACTCGGAAAAGTAAGCGAACCTGTTAAAACTCAATTTGGATACCATTTAATAAAGGTTGAAGAAAAGAAAGAAGCATCAGCACAACCCTTTGAAGCTGTTGAAGGAATGATAAAGAATAACCTTATCCAACAAAAGCAATCAGAAGTTTTTGCAAATGAAGTTGAAAGATTAAAAGGACAATACAGAGTAGAGTTCTACAAATAATCTAACTTTAACGATGCTAAGTTAGGAGTAAAGTTTGAAGCTTTCCAAGGCTTATGAATTTAACTCTGATATGAATAAGACTGTTCTAAAGAGACTCAAGTGTCCCTTAGGAGCAGTCTTATTTTTTATATGGATAATAAATAAAGATGCACAGTTTGTAGGACTTTGATAAAAGAAGATATATTGTAATATTAAAGAAAATGTGGCAACAATTAAGATCAGAGAATTTTTACTATGGAGTATAGATATGATATAATTAAAAGTAAACTGAAAAAAATAAAACATATAAACAAAGGGATTAAATGAGGTTAAAAATGAAAGAAAAAGTTGACAGGCTTATACCATGCTCTTTGAGAGAAGCTCAATTTATGATGCTTGAAATCCTCGAGGAAGTTCATAGGATTTGTGAGGAGAATGAAATTGAATATTTTCTTGTTGATGGCACACTTTTAGGTGCGGTAAGACATGGGGGATTTATTCCTTGGGATGATGATCTGGATATCGGCATGACTAGGGAGAATTATAATAAGTTTAAAAAAGTAGCAAAAGAAGAATTAAATCATAGTTTTTTCCTTCAAAGTGTGGAAACGGATAAAGAATATAAGCTTTATCACATTCCCTTAAAAGTTAGAAAGAATGACACTTTATTTGAGGAATTTGGTGAGGAAAATGAACCGTATCATCGAGGCATATATATAGATGTATTTCCCTATGATAAGCTTTCTGATAATGGACTTAAGGCATTTGTACAAAAGAAAGTCCTTGGATTCCTTATAAAAGGAAAGTTCAAAAATTTGAAAGAAGACAAATCAATGAAGGGAACTATGAGGAAAGTTATATATACTATTCTTAAACCATTAAGCTATGAAAGGCTTGATAACATGGCACATAGCACATTAAAATGGAGTGAAGGTTCCAAAAGAGATACCTATAACTATGGGGTAGAGCTTCTATGGGATAAGGATTTCAAAGAAAGTGATTTGTTTCCTCTTAAAAAGATAGTTTTTGAAGGAAAAGAGTTTTGGGCACCAAACAATCCACATGAAGTTTTGACTAATATTTATGGAGATTATATGACTTTGCCGAAGGAAGATGAAAGAGTATGGCATGCTAAGGGAATTTATAAGGTTCAGGGAAAGGATGAAAACTAAAATGAGTTTTAAAGACAGGCGCATGGATATAATTAAGCAGAGATTTTTCTATAAGAGAGCTTTTCTGATATATGCACTAATTTTGGCCACAGAGCTTTCAAAGATTAAGGGCTTTGACTTTGTAACAGCAATTATGATGATGTGGGGGATAGGACTATTAGCATATGACGTGTATGATTCAAAGGGGAAATGCCTTTTCAAAAATGTGGTGCTTCTTTCATTTATGATACTAGGAATAGTTACTTGCATCCTTAATATAAATCATGTGGAGAATTTCAATATTTACATTATCACATTGATTCAAATTTTTGTTCTATATAGTTTTGATATGAGAAATAGATTTTCGAACATCAAGAAAGAAATAAATAAGATTAACTTTGTATTTATAGTTACGACGTTTGGATTAACCCTACTAGGAATAATATTTTATAAATTTAACTTGGATTTATTTCCATTTTCTATGACTGATTACTCCAGAGGAGAATTCTTTAAAGGCTTTTATCTCATAAGCAAAACAGCAGCTATGGCAAGCTACGTTTCTGTAGTCTTATCGGTGATGTGCATAACAACAATGAAGAGAGTTGGAATTTACAAGAGAATTGCTTCGTTTTATATAGTAAATATCCTCCTTCAAGGATATGCAATGCTGTATACAGGAAGTATCGGAGTGTGGGTATCTTCTTTATTATTCGTGGTTATCGCATTTATGATGATGATACCAAACAAGATTATAAGAAGGGGAATCTCTGCTTTAGTTGCAATTGGAATAATAATTGGTGGAGTTGCCACAAGAAATTCAGAGTACATTCAGGAGAGACAAGCTATTTGGGAAAATGGAATTGTATCTGTATTTTCTGAGCATCCACTTATAGGGGCTGGACCATCCAATGTTCCTACTATAATTGAAAATTCCTTGGAAGAAGACTTAGGAAGCTTAAAGTATAGAAGAACTGAAAATTCCTATTTAGATGTCTTGTACTCTAATGGAACAATGGGATTTGTAACCTTTATGTGCTTTCTAATGAATGCTATGTGGATGCTTTATAGAAGAACATTTAATAATATAATGAGTGAAAAAGATTTGATATATGTAAAATTGATATTTGCATTTTTGACATCTATATTGATTATAAGTTTTGTAGAATCAACAATAATTTACTCTATAAATCTAATTGCAGCTGTATTCTGGATATACATGGGCTATGGAGCTTTTATAGTTAAGAGATATAGGGAATAGTTAAATTTTCATTAGCTGACCCCAAAGAAATTAGAAATCTAATTGGTGTCCGCACTCTGGACAGTGCTTAGGTTTTTTTTCTCTAAAATTTAAGGCTTTATGGCAGTTTGGACAGCGATAAAATATAGAAGTTTGGAGAATTCCTAAAATAAAAATAACAATACCAAGAATACCAAGCCAGGTTATTTTTATCATTAGTGAAATAAGGCACAATGCAAGTCCTGTATATAGGCAAGTATTAAATATCAGATAGCTTTTTTTATAATTCACTTTGCTCCCTCCAATTCCAATGTGTCTTTTTTTCTGCCCATAGTTTTTTGTAAGCATTCCTGTATAGATAATATTATATACTAACCACACACATAATGGGGTTACTTTACACAGCTATCCTGATAAAAATTTTGTAATTGAGTACGCACATAGTTTAAATTATTTTTGTAAATCTTAACCTCTTTAATAAATACGTACTGTTCAAATTTAGTATTCAATTTTCCAACAAGAAAACTGACAGGTCACAAGAAACAGACAGCATAGGGCGTAGTCAAAAATGACTATGCCCTATGCTAGTTTTATGTTTTCTCTAAAAGTGTCTTTCAAAGATTTTTATTTTTTCTGGGTCTTTAAAATCCTTTAAGGAAGTTATGCCGATGTTTTTAAGGATATCCAGCATGACTTCACTATGGGTAGCAACCTTGTAGGCTGAGTCTAGGGCAAAGTCATTTAAGAGTTTCTTGCCTTCTTCTGTTGGGATTATAGCTTTGGGACCACCGGCACAACCACCTTTGCAGCCCATACCTTCGATAAAATTAGATTGCAAATCACCAGATTGAGCTTTTGATAAAATGGCTTTGCAGTCTGGGACACCATCTACATGAACAGCTGCAAGAAGATCATATTTTTCAGGATAAAGCTCCTTTATGGCGTCAGAGATAGCAATAGATACTCCGCCAGCTCTTCCGTAAAGACGGCCGCCCTTTGAAGAATATTCTAATGAAGGAATTCCTTTAAGCTTTGATGGATTGATATCTAGAATTTCAAATATACCTTGAAGCTCTTGAAAAGTAAGTACATAGTCTATGTCTCCTAAAAGATCCTTTTCCTTAGCTTCAGCTTTTTTGGCGATGCAAGGACCAACAAACACAACTTTGCAATCTGGGTTTAGAGCCTTCAAGACTCTGCCAGAAGCTATCATTGGAGATACAGAAGGTGATACATATTTAACTAGATTTTCGTAAACTTTCTTTAGCATACCCACCCACATTGGACAGCAGCAAGAAGTTATCATAAGATCATCTTTAGATTTTACAAAATGATTGAATTCCACTGATTCCTTTATAGTAAGCATATCAGCAAAGAAAGCTGTCTCAACCATGTCGGCGAAACCTATCTTTTTAAAAGCTGCTCTAAGCTGATCCATAGAAACATCTGAACCAAATTGTCCCATGATAGAAGGAGCAACAGAAGCTATAACAGGAGTTCCGCTTTTTAAGAGATTTATTATAGGTAGGAACTCAGATCTATCCATAAGATTTCCCGTTTCACAAGCTGATACACAAAAGCCACAGTCTGTACAAGAATCCATGTCTATATAGGTTGTTGAAGTTATAGGGTTCTTTAAAATTGCATTAAAGGGACATGCAGTTTGACATAGAGTTTCTCCATCAGACTTACAGGTACACTCACTGTTTGCAAGCTTGAAAACTATTTTTTCATTAGCTTTGTAAGAGGAAATGGCTAATTTTAAATTTTCAAGAAAATCCTTATTTGTAGGGACATTAACTCCACAAAGAATAGAAATGCATTGTGCGAGTCTTTCTGTGTCTACTTCCTCATCATTTAAAATAGAAGCAACAGTGCTATCGAAATTGTCAGTATAGTAGGCTTTTACAAGGGTTTGAAATAAATTTAAATATTTTTTATTCATAAGATTATCCTCCATTAATATATATCTATTGAAATTGAAAATATATGTTTTATAGGAAATAATAAGTTTGATTTTTACAATAATTATAAAAACATTATATGAATTTTAAAGGCTGACTCTCAGAGCACCGTAGAATTATTTTATGCAGTATGGAATAAATAAATTCACTGTCATTATAGAGAAGACTAGGGAAGCAGTTGTAAAGGAATAAAAACAGGAGTAAAATGAATTTATTATTTTGTAGGAGTGATGATTTATGAGAAGCGTAACTATAGTTATGGCACTTGCAAGCGCTTGGCTTGTTATATTTGGAATCTTGATTTTGAAGGGAAAGGCTATGGACAAAGCCGTGGATAAACATAAAGATGAGATAAAGGATTTGAAAAGTTATATGAAATTCAACGGAATCTTCTATATAGTCATGGGAATAATAGGACTTCTACTTACTTTAGTGGAATATTTCACTGGCGGAAACAATTCAATTGTTATAATCTTTATAGTTCTTATGATTGGATCTGGTTTTATTCAAGGATTTATGGGAAAGAAATACAAGTAATAGTGAAAATAAATATAACCTGTAGTCAATAGAAAATAGTGAAGAGTTGGCATGACCTGAGGTCAATTTCGTCACTCTTCACTAAAAGACTCTTCTACACCTTAAAGTAAGAAATTATTTTATTGAGATTCTGCGATACATCTGCATTTTTTAAGGATAGATTGTGCATATCTTCAATGTAACTATAGGACAAACTTACAGTTAAAAGAATTTCATTTGACTTTGATGTGGAGTTCGCGGATAAAGATGACATAGTAGATATAGATTCCTTTATGTCATTTAGTGTCCTTGTTAGATTGCTATTAAGTTCTCTTAGAGATTGAGCTATGTTCATCATATTTTTTGCATTATCTACATATAGATCAAAATCTCTAAATAAAGAATTAATTTGAGGGTAAAGTTTTAAGGATACAAAGTTTATAGATTGATTAATCTCTGTATTTAAAGTATCAATATTTTTATTAACACTATCCATGACTTCGTGAACATTAGCTGAAATATTAAAAGCTTCAATGGAGAGTTTTCTAACTTCATCTGCAACCACTAAAAATCCTTTGTTATTTTCGCTGCTTCTAGTTGCCTCTATGGAAGCATTAGCAGCAAGTATACTGCTTTTTTTGGACATATAATAGATGATATCTGTAAGCTTTTGAATAGATGAGATAATCTTAATTTCATTAAAGGAACTTTCAAATAAAGCGCATTTCTCACGATATGTAGAGCTGATCACATCTAAAAATTTTGTATTAGTAGATATTGTACCTTCCGTTCTTTGCTTCATATTGGTGGAAAGATTACTACATTCATTAGTCTTGTCCAAAAGTGCAATAATATTTGAGGTGATATTATCTAGATCAAATTCTATTTTATCGACAGTGTTATAAGCATCTAGGTTTTTTAGCATTATATCTTTAGAAGAAATATCTATTGTATTTATAGCGTTTTTGATTTCATTTGTGACTTTAGACAAATTTAAACTAGAGTTATTTAAGGTTGTTGAAGCGATACGAATAGATGTTATGACTTCACGAGTTTGTTCAGTTGCTCTATTCAAGGCGTTGTATAAGTTCATTATTAAGGGATCATCCTCTTCTTCTATATGTGAAGTAAGATCACCTATATAGATCTTATTTGCAAAATCAGTACATCTTTTAAAGACTTTAGCTATATGCATAAAACTATAAATTCCAATTAAAATAGTAATTGCTATGGTGAAAAAGCTTAAAAGTATTAAATGAGATCTGAAGAGGTTATACTTTGAAAAATTCTCCATGTATTTTTCTTTGTAAAGGTCTGTGATGGAATTTGTAAGTTCAAGCACTGTAGTATTAATAGAGTCAGTAATGTCAGTAAACGAAAGGTACAGGGCCTCAGTATCTGCTATAGTCTTATCATCAATTGCATCCATAAGATTAAATAGAGTTTTTTTGTAGTTAGAGTAATAGATTGAAAGATTAGATGCAGACATATAGTTATATTCATTAAGATTAGATTTTTTTATGTTTTCAAATACCTTATCGGTATTATAAATAGAAGTAATAATTGTATTTTTTGCAGAGGTAGATACCTCGTCATTATTATTCATATATAGATATTTTGATGCATCTATAGTGCAAGAAGATATGTTTTGAGACAGTAGATTTATATCATTTGCAATGGAAAGTCCCGATGTATACAGGTAGCTGTTGTCTTCCTCCATGATATCTAATATTTTTACAGATATAAATGAAAGCAAAAATATTAATGATGACGTGATAAAAATAGATAGTATGCACCTAAAGTTTAATTTTAGATTCTTAACCACGATCTCTTCCCCCTAAAAATAAATATAAAATAAAAATTCAATTAATTCATATTATACTATAGATAGTTAATATATTAAATTAATAGAAAATAAAACCATGGGGAAAATAAATATATAAGAAATATTTAAAGTTTGTTTACAAAAGTATTACAAAAAATCGCATTATGGCACAGATTGACATTGTAAATGTTTAATGATTAATGTTATAATGGTTACAAGAGAGTAACAAAGAGACTCTGGGGAGAGCTCAAATCTATAGTTAGAGGTGGATGTAATGAAAAAAAGAATGTTAGCTGCGGTCATAGCTACTATGATGATAGTGCAAACGGGCGTAACAGCTTCAGCAGTGCCAAACATTTCTGATGAGAAGAGACAAGAGATAGAACAGCAACAATCAAAATATAGTGATGCAGAAGCGAAATATAATGAGCTAGAAGCTCAACTTGAGGCACTTCAAGGTCAATGTGAAAGAATTCAAGGCAGTATAGATGAGAAGAATAATGAAATAAAGAATATCGAAAAGAAAATAGACGAGCTTCATGATGAAATGGAAGCTTTACAAGAACAGCTTGAGGAGCAACAAGAATTATACGGAAAGAGAATGAGAGCCATCTACAAGAATGGAACTCCAGGATATATTGACGTAATTTTAAACTCTTCTAGTTTTTCTGACCTATTATCAAACATACAAGCAACTTCAAAAATCATGAGCTTAGATAAGGAAATGATGGACAAGGTTGTTGATGGACAAAATGAAATTAAAGAAAAGCAAGAATCTTTAAATGAAGACATCAATAAAATTCAAGATTTAAAGGTGACTTTAAATGAAGAGCTTAAGAGATTTGAAGAAAAGAAAGCAGCTCAAGAGCCATTAGTTGCAGAAGCAGAAAATGTTAAGAAGAGCATAGCAGTTGACTTAGGTGCAAATGAAAGACTTATGATAGGATATTTAAAAGATGTAGTAAATGATCCAAATAGTTCAAAAGCTGCACTAAACAATGCTATATCTGCTTTAAGAGAGATTAGAAAACAAATAAAAGTTATAGATAACGAAGTTGTAGACCTAATTGAAAAGGCTAAAGCTAGAGTTAAGAGAATAGAAGAGCAAGAAGCTAACGCTGACAGAGGAAACGCTCCAACATGGTCAGGCAATGCTTCAGAAAAGGTTAACCAAATTATGTCTATAGCATATAGCTTGCAAGGAAAGCCATATGTATATGGAGCAACAGGTCCTAATTCCTTTGACTGTTCAGGATACACTCAATATGTATTTGGAAAAGCTGGTATAAGCTTAAGCAGGACAACCTATACTCAGGTTCTTGAAGGAAGAGGAGTATCATACTCAGAAGCTAGAGCGGGAGACTTAGTATTCTTCGGAAACCCAAGTTCGCCTCATCATGTTGGAATATACATCGGTGGAGGACAATATATCCATGCACCAAGAACTGGTGATGTTGTAAAGATAAGCTCATTAAGCGGAAGAACAGATACAAAGACATTTAGAAGAATAGTAGGATAATTTTAAAATGTAAATTTAGGTGGTGTCACAAACTGATTTGTTAGTTTTGTGGTACCACCTTTAATCTTTTAAAGACATTATATATAGGATATAATACTAATTAAGGGCATTAGGCACAACTAGAAATATAAAATTCAAACGGAGGATAAGATGAACTTTTTAAAAGAAGATGAATCCCTTGATGATTTAGAACTAAAAGGAATAAAGATAATACAGAAAAAGTATGGCTTTAGATTTGGAGTAGACGCTGTACTCTTAGCCAATTTTGCCAATGTGAGAAAAGGATTTAGAGTAATTGATATGTGCACAGGAACAGGAATAGTTCCTTTTATAATAGCAGGAAAAACAGAAGCGTCCTCCATAATAGGTCTGGAGATACAAAGTGATATGGTAGAGATGGCCAAAAGGTCCGTGGAGCTAAACCATCTTAAAGATAGGATGGAATTCATACATGGTGATCTAAAGGACAAGAATCTTCTAAAATCAATGGAAAAGGCAAATGTCGTTACCGTAAATCCGCCTTACAAGCTAGGTGGTGCTGGTATCAAAAATCCAGAAGATTCCTTGGCTATAGCAAGACATGAGATATGCTGTAATTTAGAGGATGTAATATCTGCAGCAAGAATTTTATTAAAGGATAATGGACGCTTTTATATGATACATAGACCTGAAAGACTTATAGATATTTTTTGCCTTATGAGAAAATACAAGATAGAACCAAAGAGGGTTAGAATGGTTCATCCAAACAAAGACAAAGCTCCAACTATGGTTCTTGTAGAAGGTCAGAGAGATGGAGGAGCATTCCTAAAATGGGATAATCCACTTTACGTATATGATGAAAAAGGAAACTACTCAGAAGAAATTGAGAGGATTTATGGAAGAAGATAAGAGAGATATGACCTGCGGTCAATGGTGAAGAGTTGTGCTGTGGTGACTTGAAGGATGGATGGTGCTAGGGCGAAGAGTGGTGAGAGCTATATGAGTCCGCAGTATTGTCATTATGAGAATGAGTAATTTCTTATTTCTAGTCCGTCAGGAACAGAAATCTCCCTAACTTTTAACTTTTTATTAGGTCACTCTTCACTCAAAAAAGAAAGGATGATAATGATGGGAAAGATATATTTAGTTCCAACTCCTATAGGAAACTTAAAAGACATAACTTTAAGAGCCTTGGAGGTTTTGGAAAATTGTGATCTTGTAGCCGCTGAGGATACGAGGCAAAGTTTGAAGCTACTTAATCATTTTAACATAAAAAAACCTTTAGTAAGTTATCATAAATATAATGAGGGAGTAAAGGCGGAAGAACTCATAAGAAGGGCTAGAGAGGGTCAGAATATTGCTGTTGTAAGTGATGCGGGAAGTCCTGGAATCTCAGATCCTGGTGAAGTCATTGTAAAAAGGTGTATAGAAGAAAATGTAGAGTTTGAAGTGCTTCCTGGAGCAACTGCAATAATAACGGGACTTGTATATTCAGGACTTGATACAACCAAATTTTTGTTTAGAGGATTTCTTCCTAGAGAAAATAAAGAGAGACTTCCTATTATAGATGAAGTGAAGAATTCAAAAGAGACGTTAATATTTTATGAGGCACCTCATAGGCTTATAGCAACGTTAACGTTTCTTAGAGAGCATTTAGGCAATAGAAGAGCTGTGGCAGCTAGAGAACTTACAAAGCTTCATGAAGAGATAATAAGAGGGACTCTTGAGGAAATAATAAATCATTATGAAAATGTAGAGCCAAGGGGAGAATATGTACTTTTAATTGAAGGTAAGACTTTAGAAGAAATAAAAGAAGAGCAGGAAGCCTTATGGAAAGACCTTACTATAGGTGAGCATATAGTAAGGTATATGGAGGAAGGCTACAATAAAAAAGAAGCTATAAAAAAAGTAGCAAAGGATAGAGGACTTCCAAAATCTGAAGTTTATAAGCATACTATATTATAATATAGTGTGCTTTTTTCTATGTGGAGATTATTGATTATATAATTTCTTAAAGGGCGATGTGTCAAAGAATAAAAGATTATAAAATCAATAGAATTTGAAAAATATTGAGTAATTAGAGTTCGACAATAAAATTTAAAGAAAAAAATTGGGTAAAATTACAAAATAAATGAAATTGGAAATTAAAAGAGGAGAAAAGATTCCAAAGAGAAAAGAAATTTAAGCCATAAAAATACATTACCACAATGAAATGGTAAAAAAAATATGAAGCAAAAAAAATATGGGAAATAAAAGTGTTTACATATTTGAAAAAAATCTTTGGATATTAGACATAACAAAGGTTTGAAGGAAATTTTATGAATAAAAAAATATGCTATATTTTAAAATATAGCATATTTTATATTAATTACTTATCACTTTTTATTTCGTTTAAGCAATTCTTACAAATGTTCTTTCCCTTGTAGTTGATAACATCCTTAGCATCACCGCAGAATATGCAAGCTGGCTCGTATTTCTTTAATATGATTTGCTCTCCATCTACGTATATTTCTAAAGCATCTTTCTCAGCTATATCTAGAGTTCTTCTTAACTCTATTGGAATAACTATTCTTCCTAATTCGTCTACTCTTCTTACAACACCTGTTGATTTCATAAAACTTGTTCCTCCTTGTTTTAACCTAAATTAAAAAGTAAAATAAATGTCAAAATAATAAAAAATCTTGGAAATAAAATTACAAAATTCTTATTAACTTCCATACAATAGATAATATACTACCAATTTGTTGAAATGTCAATATAAATTAGTCCCATAAAATGATAATAAAACGTTAATACAAGTTAAGTTCTTAGGGATAATTTTACAGTAAAGTATAAAAATGAAATTATAATGAATAAATGATAAATATATTCACTATAAAATAGTAATTTAATGGATAAGTAAAATATCATTGTCGAAAGATATTTAACATTTAGGGTTAATACTTCTATTTGTTATTTTGCTCAATATTATGGATTTTATACATTAATAGGAAAATATATTTCATATTTACTATATAGTATGTTTCATAAAATATAGTGGTTACAAATGTATAAAAATTTTAAAAATTTAAATAAGTTATCCACATACAAAATGTGGATAATGTGGACAAAGATCTTGATATGTGGAAAACGTTATGCACAATATATGTTTAAAGGAATTGTAATGCACAGGTTTTGTGGATTAAATGTGGAATAGTGTGAATAATTTTAATTTATCGCTTTGAAGAATTAGAATGTGAATTGAGAGTTTAATTAATTAGGAATAACTGTAAACAAATTTTCTTGTAATGAAAGACTGATTAAACTATAATAATAGTTATAGTATAGTAATATTTTTTAGCATGGTATATAATATAAAATAAGATGTTATATAGTAATAACTACCTAAGATGATAGTAATATTTTTGAGGAGGAGCCTTGATGGAGAAACATGATTTTAATATAGATTATGTTATGTCACTAGCAGAAGAGTTATCGCATAACAGTATGGTAGCCTATGAAGATTTACCAAAGTATGATTTGTTCCTTTCACAGGTTATAGATTATTTAAATGACAAATTCACAAATGAAAATTATACTAATAATATAGTACAAAATTATATAAAGAGTGATGTTATATCCAAACCAGAGGATGGAAAGAAGAGGGGATATACAAAACTTCATCTTGTACAATTAGTTTTACTAAGTTATATGAGACCACTGCTTACTGCAGAGGAGATAAAAAAAGTATTTAGATTAGCATTTAATAATATAAATGATAGAAGTGATGATATAATTTCATGGGAAAAGGCTTATAAGATATTTGCTGACATTCAAAAGAACAGCTTTGATGCATTTTTGAGCACTCCGCTTTTTGACAACAATATGTTAGATGATATAACGGAAGGTTTAAAGCTTGAAGAAAAGGATGAAGAGAGAATCAGAACCTTTATTATAGTCATGTCTCTAATAGCTCAAGCTAGTGTAATAAAGAAATTAGTACAACAGATAGTTAATGAGTATCATGAAGAAAGCTTAGACGAACTTATTAAAAAGTTAAATTCTGAAAATCAATAAAACCCTACTTATATTATAGGTAAACTTTTAGACTTTTTAGTTAATGCTTCTTAGGGGGTGAAACTATGGAGGGTCTAATGGGAACTATAGCTAACCTAGGATTCCCTATAGCTGTGTCAATATATCTTTTGACTCGTATAGAAGGAAAGCTAGAGGCACTAACAACCAGTATAAATGCACTTACTCAGGTTATAACTCAGAAGAAATGAAGAACCAATTCAAAAGCCGAGGCGTAGAGAGCCTCGGCTTTTATATTTTTGTTTAGCAGTTAGATGAAGCATCGCTGCTTACTTTGAAGCTATTTCCAAATAAGCCTTTATGATAACTTATTATGGTGTTTGAAAGCATTGGAGAAAGATCTCTTTCTGCAACAACTTTTAAACCTTCTACTTCAAATGTCATATCATCATTTTTTTGTTCATCCAGAACAAGACCAAGCTTTGGGCCACCTCAGCCTATGCCTTGAACAACTATTCTAATTGCACTCTTGCCTTTTTTGCTTAACTCAGATCTTAAAATTTCAGCAGTATCGTTTTTAAATTTTATATTCATAATACACCTCCATTACCCCTAGGGGGTATCTAAGTTAATTATATATCCATTAACACCAATGGTCAAGAAATTTATTTAGATTTAGGAAGAATATCATTATAAATGTATTCATGAATTTGACTTGAAGTTTCATCTAAATCATATGGAAGATACCAAACGCCATTTATCATCTTTCCACCATCATTAAAATATCCGTCATAAGGAAATCTAACTTGTTCTATATTTGTAGTTCCGCTTGTAACTACGGAAGTTCCTAAAGATAGAATCTCCATATTGGATAAACTAGTGGTTACATGAGGGCCTAATTTGTCTAGCATAGATGGATATTGAGATACTCCACTATTTAAAACTTTATGCATCATAGCTTCTAGAACACGGCGTTGCCTGTCAGTTCTTTCATAATCGCCGTTACCTTGATATCGGATTCTGGAATAAGCTAATGCTTGTCGTCCGTTTAGATTTTGACTTCCTGAATTTTTAAGAGGAGTTATAGGAGTATTTGTGAGAGCTGCCACTTCCTTCATATGATCATTAATAAAAGGAACTTCTGCTGATTTAACATCTATAACTACACCACCTAAATCATCAATTAGTTTCTCCAGTTCGAAGAAATTTATAGAAACATAATCTGTTATATTAAGCTTGAAATTCTGATTAAGGGTTTTTATAGCAAGCTGTGGTCCGCCATAAGCATAAGCATGATTTAGCTTGTCCTTGCCATGACCATCAATAGATACATAACTGTCTCTCATTATAGAAGTGAGCTTTAGCTTTTTGTGAGCTTTATCTACAGAAAGCACCATTATAGCATCAGAACGACAAGGTTCGTCTTCAGTTCGCTGATCCAGGCCAAATAAAGCTATATTTACTATTTCCTCAGAAGAACTGAAGGAATTCAAGGTGTCCTCAGTAGTTTTGTCTATACCAAGATCCTCTTTTGACTCAGAAATTGAGGAATCTTTATTGAGTTTACCTAATTTGTTTGTCACATAAAAGCCGGCAAAGCCTACTATAAATAATAGGAGTAATGATATAGCCAAGAGAATTCGACGTTTTTTATATTTCTTTTTCAATTTAGAGTTGATTTTCTTCTTTTTTTTATGTTTTGGGTCTTCTTTCATTATATATTTCCACCTCTCAATATATGTAAAAAATGTACAAATTTAATCTTATCATAAATATTTTGACATTGGTTACAAAAAAGTTATTAAAAGTTAGAAGAATGTGAACAATGAAAAAGTACATAGCATTGCTGATTAGCTATGCATATTAAATAAAAAATATCAATACAAAAGGGGGAGTTAAAATGGACTTGCATATTTTGATTAAAAAAAGTAATGATGGAGACAAAAAAGCTAAGGAAGATATTGTGGAATATTTTAAACCAATGATAAATAAAATAGTAAAGACTACCTATATAGCTGGTTATGAGGATGAAGACCTTTATCAGATGGCTGTTATTACATTATTAAGAGCCATTGAAAAGATTGACCTTACAAAATACCAGTGTGTAGAAGGGTATGTTTATGCATCCATAAAAAATTATTTCTATACTCAGAGGGTGAGAGCTATAAATATGGGAATATGCTTAAGCCTCAATTATAAAGATGATGAGGAAGGAGATAATGAACTTATAGACAGCTTAGCAGGTGACTGTGATGTAGAAGAACAATGTATGCTAAGAGATGATATTAGAAAAGTGAAGTGCCTTATGAAAGACCTCACTGAAGAGGAGAGGGATTTTTTAATTGAGATATATTCTTCTGGATATGGAGGAATAGCAGAATATTCAAGGGCTCACAATAAACCATATAATAAATGTTATAAATTGAAGGAGAGGCTCATAAAGAAGCTGAGAAAATCAATGGAAATGCTGTAGATACTAGGTATTTCAAGAAATATGTGATATAATAAATGTGTTTTCCGTTGGCACAAGCTGTTAGAAATTTACCGTTGGAGGATATTTATGGAGAGAAACTTTTTTATAAACTTAGTGAAGAGAATTCAAAAAGACGATATATTTGCCCTTACGTCACAGATAGCCTATGGGCTTGTCATATCATTTATTCCCTTTTTAATATTCCTCATGACTTTCATAGGACATCTAAAGCTTGATCCTCAGTCGGTACTAGTGACTTTAAAAGCTCTTATGCCAACAACAGCTTTTGAATTTATAAGAAGTACCGTAGAGGGAGTAGTGACCTATCAAAACGGAAACCTTTTGTCAGTGTCCCTTATCCTTACAATTTGGACAGCATCCACAGGATTTAGAGCTGTTATGAAAGGGATGAATAAAGCCTACAACCAAAAAGAAACAAGAAATGTCGTAGTGGTTTTTATAATAGCCATACTATTTACTGTAGTCTTTACAATGATAATAATAGCATCTCTTGTGCTTTTAGTTTTTGGAAATATAATAGGACACTATGTTCTAAAATATCTCACCTATACTGGATTTGTAATAAGGATATGGAATCTTCTGAGATACAGCTTCATAATAACAATGATGGTTGGAGTTTTTGCTCTTATATATAGGTATACACCATGTATAAGGCTTAGATGGAGTGAAGTTATACCAGGTGCATTAATCGCAACTTTAGGCTGGATTTTGACTTCAATGGGATTTTCATTTTATGTGAACAATTTTTCAAACTATTCAAGGCTTTATGGCGGAATAGCAGCGGTGCTTATCCTTATGACGTGGATTTACCTTAGCTCCTTTATACTGCTTATAGGGGGAGAGATAAATGCATATTTATTGGAATATAAAGAAGAAAATAAGAAAATGAGAAAATAGTTTACTTTCAAAATGCCTTTAAAGCCTCATGGGACTTATGAAAATCTCATGTTGTGACTTTAAAGGTGTTTTTATTTTTCGAAAAAACTCTGAAGTATGACGATATGTGTCCGAATAATGAAATATTAGGATTAAATATAAGAAAATTAAGCAATTTGAAGAAAAATAGAGAAAATCCTAATAAATTTTATAAAAATAAGGGATTTTATAAATGGTAAAGGTTGCCCAAATGCTTAATAAAATGTTAATATTATAAAGAAGTTTAAAGTTTTTTTTATAGAGATAATAAAAAATTCAAAACGTTAAAATTTTATAAATTGCAATAACAAATTGAACTAATTTCTGTTTATGACTTAAATACTTGAATTTACTTAGATTGCATAGATTTTATCTAGATACATTTCAAATAGTTCTTCTGGAGTTTTATAGTTTAGTATTCTCCTTGGA
>JALEZF010000094.1 GCA_022773025.1 Clostridium sp.
TCACATATGGCTATAGCTTTATCATAATAGGTAGCCGCTTGTGAAAATTGTCTATTAAATCTTCTTATTTCACCAATATAATTATAAGCAGCTGCTATGTTTAAAGAATATTTATCCGCCACCTCTTTTGTTATATTAAATATACTTATGGATTCATTTAGAAGCTCTTCTGCTTCTTTATATTCTCCACACATTATCTTGTACAATCCCTTTAATCTTAAAAGGATACCTGTCTCCTTATGATAGTTACACTCCACAGCTAAGTTTAAAGCGAGGGTTACATACTTCATCATCACTTCTGTATTGTTAGTTTGTATACAATAATATATTATTTGCTTATATCCCTCTAAAGCATAATCTCTATCTCCAATTTCAAGAGCCTTTTCAATCATAGTTTGAATGTTCCTTGTACCCTCTTCATAGTCGCCTTCTCTTATCAAATATCTGCCTTGCATATGAAGAAAGGCTATTTCAATCTCTTTTATCTTCTCACTATTTTCTTCTTTTTTCTTTACCTCTTTTAATAGCTTTTCTACGTCCTTTAAGGATGTTATTGTTTGCTTCTTGCTAAAATAAGCAGTATTGCAGCCATCTATTTCCTGACCTTTTACTATAGGAAATAGCTCATGACTGAAGTTTAAGTAATAATTTAAGCTCTTTATCTTATAGTTTAATGCCTCAATATCATTTCCTCCATTAGTGTAATGATATATGAGCTTATGATATATATTTATATCACCTTTATTGTTTTTTAAAGTTTTCTCTAAAAGCTTTGCTATTTTATTGTGAAGTATTTTCTTTCTGCCTTCTGACTGCTTTAAATATACAAATTCCCGTAATTTTTGATGAGTAAATTTAAAGGTTATAGTTTCACCCTCTGTCACATCTTTTAATATGAATCTATGCTCAAGTTCCTCTATTATATCCATGAGTTCAAGTTCATCTTTTCCTGTGATGTTTCTAAGTATATCTATATTTATCTCATCAAAAAATAATGATGCTATATTTAATATCTTCTTTCCTTCTTCAGATATATCCAAAAACCTGCTTTTCAAAACGTCTTGCATTTTAGAGGACATTATATTTATGTCACTGCCAGATTTTATAGCATTTAAATATTCATTTATAAAAAAGGCATTTCCCTCTGTTTCATCATATATCTTTTTTAATAATTCCTTGGTGAATTTATAGGTTGGTATAGATAACCTTACAAGGTCCTCCATTTCTTCGCTAGTAAAACGTTTAACATTTAAAGTTAAGATCTTATTATAATTCTTCATGGTAGTCATGAATCTATCTACATTTTCATCATACTCATTTCTGCAGGTTGCTATGAATATTATATTATTTCTATACTGATGAAGGATTATGCTACTTAGAAGTGATAAACTCATATCATCCATCCACTGTATATCTTCAAATACAAATATGACTTTTTTCTTTTCAGTGACTTTTTTCAAAAGTTCAACTAGGGCATCGCCTACTACTTCATATTTTAAGGTATCTATATTTTCTATAAGCTTCACATTGCTACTCTCGCCATTTTTATAAAGTTCGGGAAATATAGCTGAGATTATGTGATTCCAAATAGTTGGTATAATTATATTTTCACTTTCTATGGTGTCAGATAACTTTGATATTATGCTATTCCAAGTTTTTAATAGATATACCTTTTCCACCTTATAACATGCTGTTTGAAATATGTACACGTCTTCTTCTATGGAGGATATGAACTTTTCTTTTAATGCAGTCTTGCCTACGCCAGCTTCACCTATTATGATGACTGATTTTCCATCTCTACCCTCTAGGAAATTCTGAAAATTCCTCTTTAATGATTGCATTTCTGCTTTTCTTCCATAGAAGGTCATGGTCTTATCTGTATCTATACTTTCTTCTTTCAAATTTAGATTTTCTAAAGTTTCATTTAATATTTTTTTTGTTTCATCATCTGGGGTAATGCCCAGTTCTCGTATTAAAATAGCTGATAATTTGTCATAAACCTTTAATGCCTTTTCATACTGTCTGTTCTCTTTGTAAAACACCATAAGATTCCTATAGGCTTTTTCATCAAATTCATCTGACTGTATCAAAAGTTTTGCATATGTCTCTACATCCTCAGAGCTTTCTTTTGAATTACTTATTTTATCATATAATTTATTTCTATATGTTTCCTTAAGATGTTCTCTCATTTTTATGGTCCATTCTTCAAAGCCTTGGGCATTCTTCACAAAAAAACCTTGCAAAAACTCTCCTTTGTAAAGTTCAAGCCATTCATCTTTTGATCTAATAAAATCATCTACATCCGTTTTGATTTCAAGTTCAGTGTTTAGCATAACTATGGATTTTTTAGGTGATATCAAAACTTCTTCTCCAAAAGTCTTTTTTATCTTATAAATTGCATTACGCAAATTTTTCTTTGCTATGTTTTCTTCTTCATCGGACCATAAAAGTCCGGCAAGTTCATCGCGGCTACACTTCTTATTCACTAGCAAATAATAAAATAACGCCTTAACCTTATTGTAAGGAAAAATCACCTCTTCATGATCCTTCATAATTGTGGGAGTACCAAACAACTTTCCATATATAATGCCCACTACAATTCCCCCTCATTGCTTTATATGACTTTATGTTCATTATAATATATAAATTTTTCCTTGTAAAATTAAGACTTTATTGAAAGAATCCACAATATTTAATAGGACAAAAAAGATAGCCTCCAATTTATGATGTACCCCCATAAGTTTCACCTAAAATCCAACTTATGGGAGTCAATCCATTAAGAAGCTATCTTTTTATATAGAGTTTCATTTTTAGAAATTAACTTTAGTTCCGTAATATGTGCATTCGAATAATTTTTCCATTGCAGCATCATCTATTGTTCTTGGATTAGAACCTGTACATGCATCTAATACAGCATTGTGAGCAATAAACTCTTTGTTTGCAAGAAAATCTTCTTCAGTTACTCCGTACTCCTTCATGCTATGAGGAATATCTAATGCATCGTTTAATCCATTTATCATTTCGATTAATGAATCAGTAAGTTCAGCATCTGTTTCTCCCTTTAATTTTAATGCTCTAGCTATATCAGCATATCTATCTTCACATTCAGTTCTGTTGTACTGAATTACATATGGTAAGAATATAGCATTAGCACATCCGTGAGGAATGTGGAATACAGCACCTGTCTTGTGAGCCATAGAGTGAACTATTCCAAGTAATGCATTTGAGAATGCCATTCCAGCTAAACATTGAGCTTCATGCATTAAGTTTCTAGCTTCTTCATCTCCAGCAAATGAATTTACAAGATTATCTTTTACCATCTCTATAGCTTTCATTGCTAATGGATCTGAGAAATTTGATCTAAGTGATGCAGTATATGCTTCTATAGCATGAGTTAATGCATCCATTCCAGTATGTGCAACTAGCTTTTTAGGCATAGTTTGAGCTAAGTCTGGGTCAACTATAGCTATGTCTGGAGTTATATTGAAATCTGCTAAAGGATATTTTATTCTTGCTTTGTAATCAGTAATAACTGAGAAAGCTGTAACTTCAGTAGCTGTACCACTTGTAGATGGAATTGCTACGAATTTAGCTTTTTGTCTTAATTCTGGTAGTCCAAAAGGTACTACTGCTTGTTCAAAAGTGAATTCTGGGTACTCATAGAAAATCCACATAGCTTTTGCTGCATCTATTGGAGATCCTCCACCCATTGCTACTATATAGTCTGGCTCAAAGCTTCTCATAGCTTCTGCACCCTTCATAACTGTTTCTACTGATGGGTCTGGTTCAACACCTTCAAATATCATTGTTTCCATTCCAGCTTCTTTTAAATAACTATCAACCTTATCTAAAAATCCAAACTTCTTCATGGAGCCGCCACCAACAACGATGATTGCTTTTTTCCCCTTTAATGTCTTTAATACTTCAATTGATCCCTTTCCATGATATATGTCTCTTGGTAATGTAAAACGTGCCATTTTGACAACCTCCCCATATATAAATATATTGTTATTTTCTTAACATATATTTATATAGCAAAACTCGTGCCAATTTTAAGATCCTTTAAAATAAACTGACTTATTAATTTTTTCACACACTTCTGTCCTAAAATGATACAATAAAAAGAAATTTATCTGTATCATTTTAGGACACAGTATCATTTTAAGACAAGTTTATATTGTATTTCTTTATTTTAAGATATAAGGTGTTTCTACTTATACCTAAACTCTTAGCAGCTTTAGTCATATTCCCACCAAAAAAGTATATAGCCTTTTCTATCATTTTTCTTTCCATGTACTCTAAAGTGCATAATGTAATATTTTTTTCACAATCATTCTTCAAATCATCTACTGCTTCTTCTGTTTCTATATCTAGTCTTACATTAAAATTAAAGGCATCATCTAGGTTCACATAACTTTCAATGGCATTTTCTAACTCTCTTATATTTCCCGGCCATGTATAATCAACAAATAGTTTAAATAAATTCCTATCCATTAAAGGTAATGCCTTGCCTAATTTATCAGATTTTGATTTCAAGAAATACTCAATAAGTTCCTGAATATCTTTTTTTCTTTCACGAAGAGGTGGTACCTTTATTGGAATGACACAAAGTCTATAATATAGGTCCTCTCTAAAATTTCCATTGTCAATTTCTTTTTTTAATTCTCTATTAGTCGCAGCTATTATTCTTATATCTATAGGAATTTCCTTATATCCACCAACTCTTGTTATTCTTCCTTCTTGGAGGACTCTTAAAAGCTTAACCTGCATATCTAGAGGCATTTCTCCTACTTCATCTAAAAATAGGGTTCCTCCATTTGCAGCTTCGAACTTTCCCGGTTTTCCACCTTTTCTTCCACCTGTAAAAGCTCCATCTTCATATCCGAAGAGTTCGCTTTCTATTATATTGCTTGGAATAGCTCCACAGTTAATAGCTACAAACCTGCTATTTCTTCTATAACTATAATTGTGAATAGATTGAGCTAATATCTCTTTTCCCGTGCCACTCTCACCTTCTATAAGTACCGTAGAGGGGCTGTTAGCAATTATTTTGCATTTACTTATAACAGTTTTCATGACGTCACTGCTGCCTACTATATTTTCAAAAGTATAAAAAGCTCCTGTATGATTTTCTCTTAGCTTAGATGATAATTCATACTTTTTGTTTTTAACCTCTTCTCTCCTCATGTCATTTTCAATTATATTGACACAAAATATTACAACCCCAAGATTTTGATAATCCTTCTTATCTGAACTTCCTGTGAGATTTAATGTTCCTATAATTTTTCCATCTTTATCATGGATAGGGGATGCTAGACATGTTAGTGTCTGAAAGGCTTTTATATAATGCTCAGTTGCTGTTATTTGAATAGGCTTGTCTTCCTTAATTGCTGTACCCATGGCATTAGTACCTATACTTTCTTCATCCATGTAAGCCCCCAAAGTTAAGTTTCTTTTCTTAAATTCATGAAGCAAACTTTCATTTCCATTTATATAAAGAATACATCCCTTATCATCTGTAAGTATTGAAATAAAATCTTCATTGCCTATAGATGACTGAAGCATGTTTATATATGGTACAGCTACATTTAAAAGATTTTCGTTTTCTCTTAAAATCTTATTTAATTCCTGTTCATTTGCAAGTCTTTTATAGAAAGTGCCATCCTTTCTCACGCCATAACTTGCACTTCTTTTATGGGATTCCTTTATTATTAAATCTTTATTATCTATCATAATCACATCCTTTTTAGTGACTTATAATATATAATTTTAGTTTTTAATCCCCTAGCTGTCTACAAATTTCAAGAAGTTTTATATATGAAAATATTATAAAAGTTTTATTTAATTATATGTCTTATGAATTCATAAGGATTATAAAATAGTATTCTAGGACCTGAAAATCTCATAACACGCTTAATTTTTTCTTTCATATCCTTCTTATAACAATGTATTGGACATTTGCTACAAGAAGTTTTCTTCTCTCCAAATTTGCAATATGTAAGTCTTTTATTTGCATATTCTAAAAGCTCCTTACATTCATCACATAATTCTCCCTTCCTATGATGCTTTTTCCTGCAATACAAATTTATCATAAGCTCTACAGTCTTTTTTTCTTTTTCAATTCTATTCATTGCCATCTGCCTTTCTTTCTGACTCTATATTTAACTTTTATAATTTTATAAATTGCAATAACAAATTGAACTAATTTCTGTTTATGACTTAAATACTTGAATTTACTTAGATTGCATAGATTTTATCTAGATACATTTCAAATAGTTCTTCTGGAGTTTTATAGTTTAGTATTCTCCTTGGA
>JALEZF010000029.1 GCA_022773025.1 Clostridium sp.
TCTTCTGGAATATTTTTAAATTCTCCAACTACTATATCAAGCATATCTCCAAGACCTAATGCTTGAGATGCTGAAATAGTAACAGGATCCCCAATACCTAGATTGTAAAACTCATAAGCATTGTCTTCCTCTTTTAAGGAATCTATTTTGTTTACAACAAGGACTATTGGTTTTTTGCTCTTTCTAAGCATATGAGCAACTTCATAATCAGCTGCTGTAAGCCCTTCTTTTCCATCCACTATAAAAACTATAACATCTGCTGTTTCTATAGCTATCTGTGCCTGTCTTCTCATTTGAGCAACTATTATGTCACTACTTTCAGGCTCTATTCCACCAGTATCTATCATGGTGAATTTATTATTAAGCCATTCACCTTCTGCATAAACTCTATCTCTAGTAACTCCTGGTGTATCTTCTACTATTGATATTCTTTTTCCTGCTATTTTATTGAATAAAGTTGATTTTCCTACATTCGGCCTTCCTACAAAGGCTACTATTGGTTTAGACATTCTTATTCTTCCTCCCCGATACCGTTTATAGCTTCAATTAAATCATCTCCTGTATAACTACATAAGATAACTTTAATTTTTAATGCTTTTTCTAATTCCTCTACTGTAATATCATCTAAAAATACTCTTTCGTTTGCTCTAAGCATATTTTTAGGTATCACTAAATAGTCTCCTAGATTTTTATCTTTTAATTGGTTTATTATATCCCCAGCAGTTATAAGACCTGCAACGGTTATAGTTTCTCCAAAAAAATAATTTTTAATTTTCTCTACCTGAATATTTAATTTAGGGTTTTTATTTTCTATCTTTGATGCTACCTTTTTTATCTCTTCATAAGCTGAAGTACCTGTGACAAAAGTTATTTTACCTTTTAAAGAATCTTTTAAAGAATCTAGAGTATTATCAATAGTCTTTCTAAGGTATCTAATCATACCTATGCCATCTTCAATCTGTTCGTAATCTCCGTAAAAGTCATCCTCTGGCACATCAATACCTGCCATAATATAAAACTCATCAGCAAGCCTTATAAATGGAGTACCTATCTTCTCTATACATTGATTTTGGACATTTTCAAGATTCTTAATCTCCCAAAGCGCCGTTTCTTTGTCATAGGTTTTAAGAGGATATAAACCCTCCCTATATTTTGTAACTCCAACGGGAACAGCAGCCACATTGTTTATGTAAGGATAAAGTTTTCTTAAATCATTTACAGTTTTTATAAGCTCTTCTCCATTGTTTAGCTCTGGACACACTACTATTTGAGTATTCATATGTATACCAGCTTCAGCTAGTCTTTGAAGCCTTTCATAAATATTTCCAGCAAATCTATTGTTAAGCATCTTTTTTCTAATATCGCTGTTGGTTGTATGAACAGAAATATTTATAGGGCTTATTCTATACTTTATTATTCTGTCTATGTCTTCATCCTTCATGTTTGTAAGTGTAACAAAATTACCTTGAAGAAACGAAAGCCTCGAGTCATCATCCTTAAAGTATAAAGTATTTCTCATTCCCTTTGGAAGCTGGTCTATAAAACAAAATACACATTTATTGCTACAGCTCTTTGCTTTATCCATTATTCCACTTTCAAAGTCGATTCCTAAATCCTCATCATAATCTTTTTCTATTTCATAAACCCAAACTTCACCGTTTAACTTTTCTACCTCTATCTCTAAATAATCATCTGAAGTTAAAAATCTATAATCTATTATATCAGTGATTTTATTATCATTTATTGATAAAATCACATCGCCTACATCTAAACCTACTTCATCGCCTATTGATCCAGGGCATATACTTTTTATTTTTGCGCTCATATTTTCACCCCTAAAAGTTATATTCCATCATTATGATATCATACATTAATTGATATATTTAGTCAAATAAAAAAGCATACAGCTTCAAATGAACTGCCCCCCATAAGTTAGATTTTATATGTCTAACCTATGGGGGGCAGTTCACCTCACTTATGCCATATGATTTTTATTAATCATTTAAATCCGCTACTTCTCCTGTGATAAGATATATAGTAGCTTCACATATATTGGTTGCATGATCTGCTATTCTTTCTAAGAACTTACATACAAATAAAAATTGACTACATTGATGTATCAAACTATTATCCTTTGTCATTAAATTTAAGAGTTCTGTCAGTATAGAACTATATAGTTCATCAATTTCATCATCTAGCTTACAAGTTTCATAGGCCATGGCTTCGCTGTTTTCTATATATGCATCTATGGATTTTCTAATCATATTTAAAGTTAGCTTTGCCATTTTAGGAAGGTCTATAAGTTGCTTTGCATAAACCTCTCCGCTGACTCTTTTTACAATTTTAGCAATATCAACAGCATGGTCTGCCATTCTTTCAAGGTCTGTAACTATCTTTGTAGCTGTAAAGACATTTCTCAAATCCTTTGCTAAAGGCTGTTCCCTTCCTATAAGCATTATACATTTTGTATCTATCTCTACTTCTAGCTTATCAACTAAATCGTCATCCTTTATTACCGTATCTGCTAACTTATCATCATGATTTACCAAAGCTTCAATTGAAGAATAAATTTGTTTTTCTACCATGCTACTCATTCTCAACAAATCGTTATGAAGATTTTGTAATTCAATATCAAAAGATCCTCTAGTCATAAAGATACCCCTTTCTTTTTAACCAAATCTACCTGTTATATAGTCTTCTGTTCTCTTATCTCTAGGTCTATAGAAAATATCTTCTGTTTTCCCACTTTCTATTATATTTCCATTTAAGAAAAAAACTGTGTTATCAGATATTCTTCCTGCTTGCTGCATATTGTGAGTTACAATAACAACTGTATATTTTTTCTTTAAAGTATCCATAAGTTCTTCTATTTTTAAAGTTGATATTGGATCTAAGGCTGAAGTTGGTTCATCCATCAAAAGCACTTCTGGCTCAACGGCTAAAACTCTTGCTATACATAGCCTCTGTTGTTGTCCTCCTGATAAGCCATAAGCATTCCTTTTAAGCTTATCTTTAACTTCCTCCCATAATGCTGCACCTTTTAAGCTCTTTTCAACTATTTCATCTAATTTATTTTTATTTTTTATACCATGAATTCTAGGTCCATAGGCAACATTATCATAAATAGACATTTGAAATGGATTTGGTCTTTGAAATACCATGCCCACATTTTTTCTAAGCTCTATAACATCATAATCTTTATCATATATATTACTATTTTCATATAGTACTGTTCCTTCAATTGTCACATTTTCTATAAGATCATTCATTCTATTTAAACTTCTTAAAAAGGTAGACTTTCCACATCCAGATGGTCCAATAAGAGCAGTAACCTTTCCTTTTTCAATGTTTAAATTTATATCTTTAAGTGCTTGATTCTTTCCATAAAATAAATTCAAATTATTAGTTTTTATTATATCCATGTTTAAAAACTCCTCCTACCTCGCCCCTCTATATTTTTCGTATATCTTATTGCTCAAGACCCTTGAGATCACATTAAATAGTAAAACCATTATAATAAGTACTGCTGCAGATTTATTTGCTATGGATACTGCGTCTGGAAGATTAGCCTCTGAGTTTAATTTCCAAATATACACCGATAAAGTTTCGGCTGGTCTAAAAATATTGAAAGGATTTGCTTTGCTTGTTATTGAAGCTGCAAAATTTAAGCTAGGAGCACTCATGCCCGCCGTGTATAATAACGCTGCTGCTTCTCCAAAGATTCTTCCTGCTGCTAATATTATTCCTGTTAGAATTTGTGGAAATGCTGCTGGAAGTAAAACTTTAACTATGGTTTGCCATTTAGTAGCCCCCATACCTAGACTTGCTTCACTATACTTTGAAGCTGCATCTCTTATAGCATTTTCACTTACCCTTGTTAAAGATGGTAGATTTAGTATGGTTATAGCTAAAGCTCCACCTATAATGGTAAATCCCCATCCTGTTGCATTTACGAATATAAGTAATCCAAATAAACCTACTACTATAGAAGGTAGTGATGCCATTGTTTCTATACTTAATCTTATTATATCAAGGAATTTTCCCTTTTTTGCATATTGTGCTAAATATATTCCAGCACCTATACCTAATGGAATACTTATTAAAAGAGTAAGCACAAGAATATAGAAAGAATTGAATAATTGAATCCCTATTCCACCTCCAGCTTCTCCAAGCTTAGGCTTTCCGAAAAGGAAATGCGGTTCCCAAAACCCTACTCCTCTATATAGTATTATTCCTATAAGCAGCACTAGTAATGCTACTACTAAAAAAGAAATGATGTAAAGAACTGAGGTCCAAATTTTATCTATTTTCTTTGCGTCCATTATTTTACTTCACTCCTTTTCCCAATATACTTTATGAGTATTATAAATATGAAAGATATTAATAGTAATAGAGCTGCTAAAGACCATAATGCATTATTCCAAAGGCTTCCTGTTGCTGTATTTGCCATCTCCATAGTTAAAATTCCTGTAAGGGTTGAGGTTGTATCAAGTATACTTCCCGGGAATTTTATAGAATTACCTATGACCATTTGAACAGCCAAGGCTTCTCCAAATGCTCTAGCTACTCCAAGAACTATTCCCGTTAAAATTCCACTTTTTGCAGCTGGTAGAACTACCTTACTTATGGTTTGCCATCTAGTTGCTCCTAATCCATAAGAAGCTTCCAAATAATCTTTCGAAACAACAGCCAGTGCATCAGATGCTAGACTTGCTATAGTTGGAAGTATCATTACACTAAGAACTATAATTCCGGATAAAAGGCTGAAACCTAAGCCTCCTAAAGTGTTTTTTACTAGTGGTACTAAAAAGCTTATTCCTATCCATCCATAAACTACTGACGGTATGCCAACAAATAACTCTAAAGCTGGTTTAATAAATCTATTGCCAAGTCTAGGGGAAATGAAATTGGTAAACAAGGCTAATGCTATGGCTATAGGCGCACTTATTATTATAGCTCCAAGAGATACAAGTGTTGATCCAACTATGAATACAAGAGCTCCAAATCTAGGTGTATCAGAATCCGGACTCCAGCTTGAAGAAAACAGAAAATCTTTTAGACTTATTGAGCCATCTAAAAAAATTGTAATCCCCTTTGAAAACACAAAGCCTAGTATTGCTAAGGTAAGTATAACTATTAATATTCCACAGCTCTTTGCATAAATCATTCCTAAATATTCATTTTTAAGTTTTGAGACCATATTGTTTTTTTTCATATTCTCAACCTCTATATTTTCATGTTAACTTTTTAAAAAGTTGTGGTTAGCCCAAAGGCTAACCATTAAAATTTATTTAAATTCACTCATTGGTATATATCCTTGTTCTACGATAGTACTCTTAGTTTCTTCGCTTATTATATAATCGATATATGCCTTTACAGCTCCTGTTGGTTCACCCTTTGTTATCATGTATTCATATGCCCAGAATGGATATTTGTTTGATGTTATGTTTTCTGTTGTTGGGTCAACTCCATTTATTTTTAGAAGCTTTAATCCTTCTTTTTCAGAATCATTTCTTAGATTTGATAATGCTACGTAAGATATTGCTCCACTTGTATCTTTAACTGTTTTCTTTGCTGCTGATGTTGAATCTTGGGTCAATCCTAAACCTTCTTTTTCGTCCTTATCCTTTAAGATAGTATCTTTAAATGTTGCTCTTGTTCCTGAAGATTTAGACCTATTTACCACATTTATAGCAAGATCTGATCCTCCAAGTTCTTTCCAATTAGTTACCTTTCCAGTGAAGATATCTTGTATTTGTTCGATTGTAAGATTATCTACTGTTACATCTTCATTTACTACTAAAGCAAAACCTATACCACAAACTTTATTATTCACTAATTCTTTTAGTACATTTTCATCACTTATCTTCTCCTTTGCTTCTACGTCTGAATTTCCTATTTGTACGCTTCCTTCTGATACTTGAGTAATCCCTACTCCACTTCCTCCACCTTGAACACTTACTGTTACATCAGGATATTTTTCTGTGAACATCTTTCCTGTTTTTTCAGCTAAAGGTTGAAGCGCTGTAGATCCAACTGCAAGTATATCCCCAGATATCTTATCACCACTATCAGCTCCATCGTTTTTAGATCCACAAGCTGCAAAGCTCGTTCCTAATGCGGCTACTGCCATAATCATACATAATCTTTTTACTCTTTTATTCATATATAATCCCTCACTTTTATCTGTTTTATTTTATTAGTTTTCGTCTTTACAAGATTTATTATGCACTAATAGAGTTAACGTAGTATTATTCCGAGGTTAAGTAAAGTTAACATAGTTTAACACTATGTTAAGGCATATATAATAAAAAAAACACCAGATTTATAATCTGGTGCTAACTTCAGGAAGCATTATTACAAACTCACTTCCTTTTCCTAATTCGCTTTGTATATCTATATTACCTTTAAATTCTAAAACTATATGCTTAACTATTGCAAGTCCAAGACCGGTTCCTCCTGCTGCTCTAGACCTAGCCTTATCAACTCTATAAAATCTCTCAAAGAGCCTAGGCATATGTTCTTTTGGTATCCCTACACCTTGGTCTTTTATTTTAATATTTACAAAACCACTTTTAGCCGAAGCTGAAACCCATACCTTTGAGCCTTTGTCAGAATACTTTATTGCATTATCTATAAGATTTATCATCATCTGTTTGAATCTGTCCTTGCTTCCAAATACGTAATTTACTTCTTCACAGCTATATATTATCTCAATATTTTTAGATTTAGAGCTATTCCTCATTATATAACATATAGAGGAAAGTTCTTCTTTAATATTAATTTCCTCAAAAACTTCATCCTTATGTTGCTCTATATTAGAAAGTGTAAGGATATCTTCGATAAGCCTCGTAAGTCTTTCAGCCTCATCATTTATTATACCTAAAAACTTTTCTTTGTTTTTCTCATCATTTACATATTTTAAGGTCTCCGCAAATCCTTTTATAGATGTAAGAGGAGTCTTTAATTCATGAGAAACATTTGCTACAAATTCAGATCTCATATTCTCCAGCCTCTTCACATCAGTTACATCTTGAACTGCGGCAACGGTACCCATGAGTCCGCCATCACTTATTATATCTGTGGTCCTTACTCTTAAGATTCTTTCTCTAGGCCAAAGAATTTTTATTTCCCTATAACCTTCATGTTCATTAGTAAAAACACCTTCAAGCTCAAAATCTCTTATATGATCCATGAGGTTTTCTCCAATTATATTTCTCTCTACTCCAAATATTTCTTTGGCATATGGGTTCATAATTATTATCTTATGATTTTTGTCAATTGCAACAACACCACTATCCATACTTTTCAGTATTGCTTCAAGTTTGTTCTGTCTATCCGTTGCTTCTCCTAAAGATATCTCAAGCTTATCAGCCATATCATTAAATGTGTTTGCAAGCTTTCCTATTTCATCGTTTGATTTTATATTTGCCCTTCTTTTCAAGTCACCCTTAGCAATTCTTGAAGTTACAAATTGAAGTTCCTTTAGGGGCTCCACTATGGCATGAGTTAACTTTGTTGTAAATATTATTGCAAGTAGTATTACAATAACTATAGCTCCTATGTAGTACTGAGTATAGTCGCTTTTTAATATATATACATTGTCAACAGCTATAGAAGATCTTATTATATCCCCATTTTCCATTACTGTAGCATAGTAAATCATGTTCTTATCTAAGGTATCACTAAACCTAGTACTGCTGCCTTCACCATTTTCTATTGCTTTTTCTACCTCTTCTCTTGAAAGGTGGTTGTCAGCTAATTCATAGTTCCCATCGCTATCAAAAATTACCCTTCCATCAGCCCTTATGTATGTTATCCTTATAGGAGAATCTTCATATATGCTTTTTAGAAATTCCGCAACACCATCATCATCTTGAGACTTTATACTCTTTATAACTATTGAATTTGCAAGCTTTAAATCCTGCTTAGTATTTTCCATATGCTGATAATTGAAAATGACCATAAAAAGCCCTCCAACTATTAAAAGGCTTATTATTATGGTGGTTAATATAGATATCAGTACCTTTTTCCGCATGCTATTCACCGCTATTGAAGCGATATCCTATGCCTCTTACCGTCTCTATATATTTAGGGTTTTTGTCATCGTCCTCTACCTTTTGTCTTAAATGCCTTATATGTACATCTACAGTTCTAGTTTCTCCTATGTATTCATATCCCCATATCTTATCTAGAAGAAAATCCCTAGTCATAACTCTTCCTTTATTCTTTATGAGAATTTCTAAAAGTTCAAATTCCTTTAAAGTAAGGTCGATTTTTGTATCATCCTTTAAAATTTCATGTTTATTAAAGTCAATAGATATGTTTGAAAATTTATAAGTATGATCAGGCATACTAGTGCCGGTTCTTCTTATAAGCGCCTTAACTCTTGCTATTAGTTCTCTTATGGAAAACGGCTTAGTTATATAGTCATCTGCACCTAATTCTAGACCTAGTATTTTATCTACCTCTTCACCTTTAGCTGTTATCATTATAACTGGAATATTAGCTATAGCATTATCTTTTCTTATCTCTTTGCATATATCATATCCATCCATACCTGGTAGCATTATATCAAGCAGTATAAGTCTAGGGCTTTCTTCTCTAACTATCCTTAAAGCATCTATACCATTAGTAGCTGTAAGAGTTTCATAACCTGCATTTTCTAAATTAAATTTAATAAGTTCAATTATATGTTCCTCATCATCTACTATTAAAATTTTGTCATCCTTCATAAATTTACCCTCCCATTAAGCTATGGATATTATTTCATATATATAAAAGAGAACATTCGTCCACTTTCTTCCCTATCTCTTCTATAAGAGTGGAACTTCACATCCTCACTACAAAAAGTACAGTACTCCATAGTTATTATGTTTTCCTTTAAAATCCCCTCATTAAGAGCTTGTAATATAATAGCCTTTTCCATATCTAAATTACGTCCATTAAATATTGAGGCTCCTTTAAATATCTCTTTTTCATTAAACTTTTCCATAACATCACTACCAATTTCATAACAGCAGCTTTTATTATGAGGTCCTATTACAATCTTCATAGTTTCAGGATTCCCACCCTTTAAAACTAAGGATTCTATGCCTTCTTTTAGGATATTTTCTACAGTTCCCTTCCAGCCACTATGAAGTGATGCAATAAGACAATTTTTATAATCATAAACAAGTATAGGCACACAATCAGCGGTAAATACAGCTACTCCTAAATTTTTTCTATGAGTATACAAACCATCACCTGTATCTTTTTCTGAGTCAGCATCGTATACAT
>JALEZF010000059.1 GCA_022773025.1 Clostridium sp.
CTCTTCCAAGGAGAATACTAAACTATAAAACTCCAGAAGAACTATTTGAAATGTATCTAGATAAAATCTATGCAATCTAAGTAAATTCAAGTATTTAAGTCATAAACAGAAATTAGTTCAATTTGTTATTGCAATTTATAATTTTAATTTTTATAGGGAGAAAGACTAGTATAAGTTGCTGAAGTACCTAAGGATTATTTTGCTTGCAACATAACATGTACAAACAATGCATATTCAAATTAGACTTTTAGAAATTAAAGGGAGAGGATGAAATGTGGGGAAAGTTAACAAAAAATATATAGCAATATTTTCTATATCGATTATATGTATTTTGTGTTTTGCAATATATTTCACGTTTGGAGATAAGTCTAAAAGGATAGACAAAGAATTAGAAAGAATTTATACTATCCCTCAAAACTATAGCATAGAACAGGCAGCTAAAGACGGAATTATTGATGTAAGTAAAGTATCAGAAAAGGAAAACAATAATATAAATAAGTTTTTACTAAAGGTAAATCAGAAAGAGTGGGCAGTTTTAAAAACTATTGAGGATACATCAGAAGGGATTATTATTACTATGTATGTTTTTGATGATAGAATCGATGAGATAAGGTCATGGAGATATGTTGTAACGAAGCAGGCTGGACAATCTCCAGATAGGCGTTTTAAATCTTACTATATAACTGATAACAATGGAGTTTCTACAGTTTATTTAGTAAATATAAAAAATACCCAAAGACCAAATAGTGACTCAGAAATATTAAAGGACGAACCTCTATATTCATATAAGAAATAGAATAAAGAAAGGCTTAAGCCATGTTGTAAAATATCAACTAGCTTAAGCCTTTAATTTTTCTCTCATGAGTATTTCAGTAAATTTAAAATCACCTAAATCTCACAACATCTCTTTGAACAGTGCCACAGAAATCTATTCAAAAAACTCTTCACTTTTCACTACGTAACGCTTAACTAAATTAGCAGATTGATCCACCAGATACAGTTAAGTCTTCATTATTTTCTACAGCAGCCTTTATACAACACTCTAATCCTTTTGCTATATCATCAAGGCTTAGAGAAGGCATGTTTTTCTTATCTAGAATTTGGCTTGTTGTAAATGGAACGTGAATGAATCCGCCCTTCATGTTTGGATATTTTTTATCTATAAGATAAAGAACTCCATACATTAAGTGATTGCATACGTAAGTACCAGCTGTAGTTGAAAGAGAACCTGGGATACCATTGTTCTTCATTTCTTGAACCATAGCCTTTACTGGAAGATTAGTGAAGTAAGCATTTGCACCATCTTCAAAAATCTTTGTATCTATAGGAGCATTTCCTTCATTGTCTTTTATTCTAGCGTCATCTAGATTTATAGCCACTCTTTCAGGAGTTATGTCAAATCTTCCACCAGCTTGGCCAACACAAATAACTATGTCAGGAGTGTACTGAGCGATATATTCAGAAACTTTTTCTATTGATTTTCTGAATACTGTAGGTATTTCTACTTTTATAACCTCTGCACCTGCAACATTGTCTCTAACTTTTTTTACTGCTTCTAAAGCTGGATTAACTGGCTCTCCGCCAAATGGATCGAATCCTGTTATTAATACTCTTGTCATAACTTCACCTCGTATATGTTGTTTTTTTTATTTTAACATACTTAAATTAAAAAATCACTATGAATTCTTTTACAAGCAGAAGATTTTAAATTTTAACACTTTATACAGGAGGATTTTGTCTCTAAAGAAGAGAAAGATTACAAGTGATTGTTATAAAATTAATTGTAGAAAGGTGTGGAGATTCATGGAGGAAAAGTTAGCATTAATAGAGCTTACAGAAGCTCATGGGCCAAGTGGAAGAGAAAACATGATACATCCTCTGCTAGAAAAATATTTTTCATCTTACGGAGAAGTGTGGAGTGATAATATAAATAATCTATATACATTAAAAAAGGGCAAAGGAAATAATTCCATAATGTTACTGGCTCATAGTGATGAGATATTTCTTATGGTTACAGAAATAATGGATAATGGTTTTCTAAAAGTTGTATCAAAAGGAATTGATGCAAAGACTTTAGTTTCTCAAGAAGTCATCATTCATGGAAAGAAAGCTATAAAGGGTGTTATAGGCATAAAGCCTCCTCATCTTATGAGTGATGAAGAGAAAACAGGTGCGGTTACCATAGAAGGACTTTTAGTGGACACGGGATATTCAAAACAGTCTTTAGAAAAGATAGTTGAAGTTGGAGACTATATAACTCTTAGTAGAAATTGTACTGAACTTTTGAATAACAACATGGCGTGTAAATGTGCAGATGACAGAGCAGGAATAGTGGCTATGCTTTCCTGTGCAAAGGAGCTTCAGAGTTTTAACCATGATTTGGATGTTTATTTCGTTTGTGGAGTTCAAGAAGAAGTGGGACTTAGAGGAGCGAAAGCTGCGGCTTACAATATTAAGCCTAAGATTGCCATAGCTTTAGATACAACTTTTGATAGTGGAAAATTTGGTGATGATGACAGAGAAAATGAACTAGGAAAAGGACCTGTCATATGCATAGGACCAAACATTCATCCAAAGGTTAGAAAGAGAATAATGAATGTAGCAAGAGATTGTGATATTCCATTTCAGCTGGAGGTAGAACCAGGTTCTACAGGAACTGATGCTTGGGCTATACAAGTTGCAAGAGATGGAATACCAACATTGCTTTTATCAATTCCTATAAAATATATGCACACTTCTGTAGAGGTAGTGAATATTGATGACATAAAAAACACTGGAAGACTTATGGCAAGGTTCATTGAAAGATTAAAGGATGAGGAATTGGAGGACTTGATATGCTTTTAGAAACTTTATGTAATGCTTCGGGACCTACCGGTTTTGAAGGGGACGTTAGAAAAATAATAATAGATGAAGTAAAACCTTATGTAGATGAAATAAAAGTAGATACCATGGGCAACATAATTGTCCACAAGAGTGGAAAAGGAAAGAAGGTACTTGTAGATGCCCATATGGATGAGGTTGGATTCATAATAACTGGTTTTAATAAGGATGGTACTTTAAGATTTGCAGCGCTAGGTGGAGTTAATAGCAAAATCATACCTTCAAAGGTTGTACTTATAGGAGATAAGAGAATTCCAGGGGTTATAGGTGTAAAGCCTATACATCTTCAAGGAAAAGAAGAAAGAAAAAATGGAATAACTTATAAAGATTGTGCAATTGACATAGGAGCAAGGAATGAGAAGGAAGCAAGAAGTGAAGTGGAACTTGGAGATTATGTAGTATTTAATGTGACTATGGAGGAATTCGGAGAAGGGCTTATAAAAGGAAAGGCTTTTGACGATAGAATGGGATGCTATCTGCTAATAGAAGCTTTAAAGGAAAACTATGATTGTAATTTGTATGGAGTGTTTGCTGTGCAGGAAGAGATAGGGGATAGAGGCTCCTATGCTGCAAGTTATGATGTAATGCCTGATATAGGAATAGCTCTTGAGGGAACTATATGTGCAGACATGCCTTCTGTACCAAGCTATCAAAGTGCAACAACAGTTGGATTAGGACCAGCTATATCTATAATGGATGCAACAAGTATATTTAACGATGATATAGCTAAGGACATAATTGAAGTTGCAGAAAAAGAAAAGATAAAATATCAAAGAAGAAGAGCAGTTGCAGGAAGCAATGATGCAGGAGCTATATCCATGGTCGGAGGTGGTGCCAAAGTTGCAACAATATCTGTGCCATGCAGATATATTCACTCTGCAATTTCTGTAGCTTCAAAAGAAGATATAGATAATGGAATAAAATTATTAAAAGCATATTTGAAAACTTTATAAGAGATTTTATAGGGAGGATTAGAAATGAAACCTTTATTAGATAAATTGATGCATACTTTTGGAGTTACAGGACGCGAAGAGGCTGTGAGGGAAGTTATAGAAAAGAGAATAGAGGGACTTGGCCTTGAAAGCTTAACAGATAATATGGGAAATGTAATTGTTACCCTTAGTGAAGGAAATGATACAGAAAAATATATGGTATCCGCTAATATGGATACTGCTGGCCTTATAGTGAATTTTATAGAGAATAACGGGTATTTGCGAGTATACCCTATTGGAACATTTGATGCTTTAGAGGTAGCAAACGGACTTGTAGTATTTCAAAATGGAGTAGTTGGAAGATGCTGTCTAGTTAAAAAAGATGGAACTATGAAGGATATGTACGTAGATATAGGAGCATCATCAAAGGAAGAAGCAGAAAAATTAGTTAAGGAAGGTGCTGTAGCTGTATTTAAAGGGGAAAGCGTTACCCAAGGGAAATTTATAATGGGACCCAATCTAACAAATAGGGTAGCTTGCTATGTACTTTTAGAGGTTATAGAGAAATTAGTAAATGAGGGCAAGATCAAAGATATAAATAAAAATGTAACAATAGCATTTACAACTCAAAGCTATCTAAGGCTAAAAGGAGCAAAAGCACTTACCCATATTGTAGAGCCTGACAAAGCTTTAGTAATAGATACTGAAGAAGCAGGAGATACATTAGGTGGAAATGGAGCTTTAAAATTAGGAAAGGGTCTAGGCCTTAGAGTCATGGATGGAAATCTAATAATTCATCATGAAATGAAAGAAGAGCTTCAAAGTTTAACTGAGAGAAAGCTCATAAATATAGTAAGCACAAAAGTAAGTGATGGTGGAATTCTACAAAAGGAAGGTAAAGGTGCTAAGGTAGGTGTAATAGCTATACCTTGTAGATATCCTAATACATCTCAGGAAGTAATGTCAGAAGATGATATAGAAATGGCTAAAGATCTTGTAGAAAGCTTTATCATAAAATAAAGTTCAGAGTAGTAAAAATTCATATAGGCAATAAAAGAAGGATTTGAAGACTTATAGGATATATATGTATGTTTACGGTATTGTATGGAGGTGTTGACGATAGTTGTCATTAAAAAATATAATTTAATCATGTATTAATGAAGAAATTATACTTATTTAGGAGAAAAGAAATGGAGAAACCCTGCTATCCCATACAGAAAAGGATGGATAAGTGGAGAAAATGTGAACTATTACGTAACTCCAATTAAAAATAATGATGAAATTTTAGGTGCTGTTATAGGTATTGTAGATAATTCTATACTTACGGATATGATAGTGAATACAACCTTAGGATTTAATAGTACAACACGAATAATAGGGGGTTCCACCGGAGATCTAATTACAAAAGACCAATTCGACTATGATAAGGTTGAATTGGAAGAAGAAAATTTTAAAAGCATAAATGAAAAAATGCATAATACGAAAAGTAATGTTTTCCCTTGCAAATCTAAACAAGGAAAAATGTGGATAACATATATTCTTATGGATATAAATGATTGGATACTTCTCAGCATCGTACCACAGCAAGGAGAAATAAATAAGTAAAGGCATATAGTAGGCATTGCAGCTATATGTATAGTCATAGTTATCATAGGTTTTTGTGCTTTAATTTATTGCACAATGAGAACAGAAAAAAGTAAAGAAAGAGAGGTTTTCCATCTAGCATACCATGATAAACTTACGGTATGTTTCAATAAAGAAAAGTTTAACTTCTTGATTATGGTAATAACAATAAAGATTTTGAAATATGTCTAGACCGCGCTGAGATAGCATTAGTTAAAGCAAAGAAAAGAAAACCTATAATAATCACTATGAATTTTATGATGAAACTATGCATAAAAATACTGTTATGAAGCATATGGTAGAAGGCAATGAAGAATATGGAAGAATATCTCCTGATGAGTTTATACCTATATTTGAGGAAAAATGATAATCATAGAGATAATGGAGAATTTAGTTATAGAAAACCTGGGAGTTATTAAAGATACTGTGGAAAATTTAAGGGCGTTGGGTTTCTCTGTATCTATGGATGATTTGGGCTCAGGATATTCATCTTTAAATATATTGAAAAATTTATTTATAGATGAACTAAAACTAGACAAGAAATTCTTAGAAGATTCATCTGACTCCTATAGAGGTGAAAAGATAATAGCAAAGATTATAGAACTGGCAAAATCATTATCAATAAAAACTGTGTCAGAGGGTGTGGAGAATGAGAGACAGGTCCATTTCTTCAGGTCAGTTGGTTGTGATATAGCTCAAGGATATTTCTTTGCAAAGCCTATGCCTATAGATGAGTTTGAAAGCAAAATATTTAATAAAAGAGATATATAAGTCTAAAATTTAAAGGCACCTTTAAGGGTGCCTAAATTTTGTGTAAAAAAAGTCCTCTACATTAGTAGAGGATTAGGAAGAGTGATTAATATTATCACGTAGTACATTTACTTTGTACTTTATATGCAAGGAACAAGTTTAAGTAACTTGACAACTATAATTACATTATACAATATTAAAAATAAAAATCAAACAATAAATGAAAAAAATAATTAATTATTTGGAAAATAATCAATTTTTAAAAAGTAATGAAAGCTAGTATTATAAAGAGTTATAGAGAATGCAGATCATAATTAAAAATTTTATACTAAAATAAATAAACTTAATAAAAAGCGCAGAAAAAAAATTATAGCTTTAAAAAATTATAAAAATTTCTATGAGAAATTTTTTGTTTTACTTATAATTGAAGGTTGAAATTTACATTAATCTTTTAAGGTAAATAAGTAAAATATAACTTCATAATTCGGTTGGAAAAATAAGGACATAATAAGTAAATGAACAGAGCAGGTGCTAAATGTTACATCTGAAAAATGCTTATTTAACAGAGAAATTGCATATATTTCATCAAAAAAATATATTATCCACAAATTTAACCCTTGAAAATACAGGGGTTTACATAAATATTAAAAAAATAATAAACATGATATCAAGAGGAAAACCACAAAAAAAATGCACTTATACACAATTTATGCACAGAAAATGTGGATAACTTTTTAAAATGTGAAAAACTTATTGAATTTTCATTCAAAAATTTTGACATAGCTTTTCTTAAACATTATATTATTATTAAAGGGAGGAAGGGGTAATATGAATAATTGGATCAAAACCATTATAGTGGGAAACTTGTATTGCCTAGTGTTTTTAGCACTTGGAGCATTGTTTAAATTTAATTGGATAAGCATAGCAAATGGATTATTTTATAGTATAGCAATATTTGTTATCGTAGGGCTTATTGCCATGCTGAACCCAAGAAAAACTTTGGTGAAAAATGGAGAAGAAATTAAAAGATCCACACTGAAGGAAAGATTGACAAAGGGAAATGACATGATATCAAAAGGCTATAGATTGTTTTTATATTGTTTTATTATTAGTTTAATAATCGCATTCTACTCTTATTTTATTTATGAAGTTGGAGCAAGAACCCTTGGAATAGTGTAAGGAGAAAAATATATGGGGAATAATATTGAAAAATCAAAGTATCTTATAGTAATTTCGCTAGATTCTTTAAATACATTGGATTTCGATTATATAAAGGAGCTTCCGAATTTTAAGGAGATTTTACAAAAGGGTTCTTATGTGAAGAAGGTTCAGGGTGTATATCCCTCATTAACCTATTGTGCTCATACTTCCATGGTTACAGGAATGTACCCAGATGATCATGGAATATACAACAATGAAATCTTCGACCCCTATGTAAAGGAGCAGAGTTGGAATTGGCAAGCTAAGTATATAAAGGCAAAAACAATAGTTGATGCTACAAAGGAAAAAGGGCTAAAAACAGCCACAATTTTTTGGCCTGTAATGGGAAAGTGTAAAGCTGACTATGTGATACCAGAGATATGGCCTGTGAATGGAGAGAGTCAAGCAGCTGTCACTATAAAAAATGGAACACCTTTTTATGTTTTGGACAATTTCCTTCGTTATAGAAAAGAGCTTGATGGAAAGAGAGAACCGAATTTAGATGAATTTATTTTAAAGATAATAGAGAGAACTATAATAAAGAAGAAACCAAACTTAATCTTGGCTCATCTAATTCATGTAGATGAGTTCAGACATTTGTATGGAACATTTTCAGATAAAGCGAGAGAAGCTCTTAAGGCATCTGATGGAAGGATAGGAAAGATAATAGAAGCTTCAAAAAAAGCTGGCACTTACGAAGATACAACCTTTATAATTTTAGGTGATCATGGTTTTAGAGATGTAAAATATATGGTGAATCTAAATGTTGCCTTAGAAAAGGAAGGTTTCATAGAGCTAGATGTAGATGGAAAGGTAAAGTCATGGAAGGTATTCTCTAACACAAGTGATGGAAGTGCCCAAATATACATAAATGATGAATTCAAAGAGGAGTTAAAAGATAAGGTTTATGAGCTTTTGAATTCTTGGAGGAAGGACTATGGAATTAGAGAAGTGTATTCTAAGAAGCAATGCAGAGAGAAGAGAGTAGATGGAGCTTTTGAATTTATGATAGAAGCTGAAGATGGATATTATTTTAGAAATTATTTAGATGGTCATAGTGTGGTGGAAGAAATAGAACCAGAAAATATGACTAAGAGCCAAAGTGAGAGGCATGTGGCAACTCATGGCTATGATCCAGATAGAGAGGATTATAAATCTCTTTTTATAGCCTGTGGAAAATCAATAAAAGAAGGAAAAGTATTAGAAACAGGATGTTTGGTTGATGCAGCACCAACCTTTGCAGAAATATTAGGAATAGATTTTAATAATGTTGAGGGAAGGGCCTTAAAAGGGATTTTGAAGGAAAAATAGAAATTTAAAAGACGAGGTGATTACAATAGATACCTTCAAAGAATATATGAAAAAGTATTGGAATATTGTAATTGATACACTAAAGAAGTATGACAGCAAGAGAAATAGAATTATAGCTCTTTGTGCAGTAGCTGTAATCGTTGGTGTTTCAAGTTACTTATGGGTGTCACGAGATGATAGCAAAACTAAGACTATAAATAAGTTTGAAGCTGTACTAAAAAGCAGAAATCCATATAATGTGTACAAATATATAACTTTTGAAAATAAAGGTGTAAAGCTTAATGAGGACAATATAAAACCCTTCGTTGATTATATAAATGCAGATGAAACTAGAAGAGATGAAATCATTAGGAATCTAAGATTCGATGATTCAGAAGGTGAGAAGCTTATAAGTGTAAAAAATGATGGGAAGAAATATTTCATTGAACTCAAGGGTATTTATATGACGTTATCAACAAACCTCAAGGATACCGAGATTTATCTTAAAGATAAGCTTTATTGCAGAAGTGATAGAGTGAATTATTCAGAGAAGTTTGGACCTTTAATTCCTGGAATCTATGATATAAAAGCCAAAGTAAAAGGACCTTTTGGAGAGATAGAATCTTCAAATAAATTTTCTCTAATAAGCAAAAATTCCAAGGTGGATATTCCTGTAGATGCGGTGAATCTAAGTGTAGAGGGAAATTATACAGATAGCAAAGTATTTATAAATGGAGAAGATACAGGAAAGACTATAGACCAATTCAAAAATGTAGGGCCTATGCCTAGTGATGGCTCTTTAAAGATACATGTAGAAAAGAATTTTCCATGGGGAGTAGTGAAGAGCGAAGAGAAAACTGTGGATCACTTAGCTTCTTTGAGATTTGATTTGAATCCCATGACAGATGATTTGAGAAAAAGTTTGGAGGCTTCTTATAATGAATTCTACAAAAACTTCTTTGAAGCATTAAGTAAAGAAGATATGAAACTTATAACTGGGTGTAGTGAAAAGGTTAAAAAATCTCTTTATGATAAATACAGTAAAAAATCATTTATAGTAAGCAATAGCTATAATCTAGAGGATTTAAAGTGGCAGAAGGATGCTATATCCATAGAAAATAAAGATGGAGTGTTTTCTACCTTTGCTATAGCAGATGTAAGCTATAAACAAAAGAAGAGCTTATCGATAATTCCTATAAATGAGGAGCAGAAGAATGTGTCATTTAAAACAGTGATGACTTATGACACAGAGAGTAACAAATGGATAGTTACTGATGTAACTGAGATATAGCATGTAAAATATTACTATCGGGAGAATATAATATATAAAATGTCAAAGGCTCTGAGAAAATCTCGGGGTCTTTCTTTTGGAATAAAGTAATAAAATATTACAAAAAATGTATTATTCGTGTGTGAAGATATAAAATTTATGTGGAAATTTATTATAGCTGTAACAAACATGTAGTTTATTCATAGAATGTATTAGTATCATAAATATCCTAAAGATGATAAGGAGAGATGTATATGGATAACAAAAAATTTAAATCATTTATAAATGATGCTGAAGATTTTATGGAATGTACATGCAATTCAGGAGAAGCATATTTTGACTTTAGTGAAGATGCAATATACAGCCAAGATTCAGTACCATTTGTAGATGCTGATTTAAGTAACTTTGAAAGCATTAATTTAGATGAATTAACAAATGAAGCTGATGGTTTAGGACATTCATGTGGATGTTCATCAGAAGAAGATTGGCAAGAAGACAGCGATAAGTGTGGATACAATAATGGCTTTGATGAGTTTATAGGCGAAGTAGAAGTAAATAATGGATGCTGTGGACATCATGAGAATCCATGTTGCAAACATGGAAACTATGAAAATCAAGCTTGTTTCAAACAAGAAGGAAACTGTGAAGATGATTGCTTCAAACCATGTAAACCACATCCTAAATATGCTCGTCTTAAAGTTCACAAGCATGTAGACAGGAGAGAAGCTCTAGATGGTGAAATATTAAGGTATTGTATAAAGATAGAGAATAAGGGAAATGCAACGGCTTTCAATATAAAGCTAACAGATATCCTTCCAACAGGTTTGACTTTAATTAAGTGTTCATTAAAAGTTTCAGGATGTCATACTTGTCATAAAGGAACCTTATCAAATCTTAGCTTAGGTTCCCTTGAACCATGTGAAACAATAAAGATAACTTTTGAAGCAAGAATAGAATGTGGAACTTCTGGCGTATTAACAAACTTCGCAGATGTAACTTATTGTTATGCAACTAGCAGATGTGGAGATATAAAGTGTGATAGTACTAGAAGTAATAATGCTGTTACTAACGTAACAACATCTCCAATAAGCATGCTTAAAGTAGCAGATAGAAATGTAGTTTCAGTAGGAGAAGATATTGTTTATACAGTAAGTGTTACTAATAATGGTTCAGTAAAGATTGACAATTTTATACTACAAGATAACCTAGATTCTTCATTATGCTGCAGAGAAGTTAAAGTTGGAACTACAACTTATTCATGCAGCAAATTAGCAAGTGGAATAGATATTGGCTCCTTAAATGCAAAGGAAACTAAAGACGTTTATATAAGAGCTAGAGTTCAAGAATTCCCAAGTGACGGAACAATAAGCAATATGGTAACAGGAAGATTTACTAGAAATGGACAAACATTATGTCCAGTTAACAGTAATACAGTTTCAGTAACCGTTGTTTTATATATGTGTAGACCAGCAACTATTGAAGATAAGATAAGAGTATCTTGTGCTAATGGACCAGTTCATACAGTAACAGATGCTGTTGCTAATGTAAAGGTAATTGACGTTAAAGAAGAAAGAAAGTGTTCTTGTGAAGATGGAAGATACAAGAAAGTTCGTTTATCTGGAATAGTTAACCTATGTATAAAATATGATACTTGCTCAGGATGTGAGAAGAAGATCTTAAAGAAAGTTCCTTTCTGCTTGACTATAAAAGTTCCTCGTAGCTTTGTTTACAACAAGAATTACTGCATAACAGTAGAACCAAAAGAAATATGTACAAAGATTTGTTGTGGATTTGAAATAGCTACTATAATAAAACTACTTGTATGCTTAGTTAGCTTATAAAATTTAGACTTAAGATAACTTTCCGAAATATGTCCTTTATATTGCAGTTTTAAAGGCTGCAATATAAAGGACTTTTTTCTATTTTTAAACTGAAAAATTTTCTCTTTTAATGAGAAATAATTAAATGAATTAACTAATGATGTATATAACTTCTATATCATTATGGTAGATTTTATAGGCATTAGATATATTGAAATTCTCTAAAAATTAAAATAAAATATAGAAGAACCGATAACTACTGATATCAATAGTGTAGAAAGAAGGGGAAAAACATAGATAAAAATAGAATAAGAGCATCAATATACAGTAAAAAAGAGGATATGGTAAAAGATATAGCTTATCTGGTAGAGGTACCATCTATTAGAGATTTATCTACGGCATCCCAAGGAGCACCTTTTGGAAAAGATATAAGAACTGTATTTGATAGATTTGCAGAAATTGCAGAAAGAAAAAATTTTCACGTAGAAGATTTTGAAGGATATGCAATGCATGTAGAGGAAGGTGAAGGGGAAGAAATAGTCGGAATATTGGGACATTTAGATGTGGTGCCAGTTTATGACGAAGATATGTGGAGCAGCAATCCTTTTACACTATCTGAAAGAGATGGACATCTTTATGGAAGAGGAGTAAATGATGACAAAGGACCTGTCATAGGATGTTTATATGCAATGATGATTTTAAGAGAGATGGGGGTAAAGTTTAAAAGAAAAGTTAGGCTTATCTTAGGAGGTGCAGAAGAAACCACCTGGGAATGCATGAATCACTATTTTAAAATGAATCCTCAGCCAGTAGCAGCTTTTTCACCAGATGGAAACTTTCCCATCGTAAATGGAGAAAAAGGAATACTATATTATTCTCTAAAGAAAAATTATGAAACAATAAATGATAGAAAATATAATCTGATTAAAGTTACAAGTATTGAGGAAAATGGATTTGTATGCAATTATGTAAAAGCCGTATTCGAAACCTTAGACAAAGAAGGATTGAAAAATCTTTTAAGCAATCATAGTAATTTATATGAAGAAGACGGAAAAATAATTGTGGAATATAGGGGAGAACGTGCGCTTTCTAGAAATCCAGACAGAGCTTATAATTCAGTATTTAAATTTGCTAAAGACTTAGAGAACATATCCTCATTAAACAGTAAGGGTATATGCTTTGAACATATATTAAATAAGTACTTTACAGATGGAATATATGGAGAGAAAGTCGGACTTTATGTAAAGGATGAAGAGATGGGGACTTCTACATGCTCTATAATGAATATCAATTATGATGAAGAAGGATTCACTATAAACTTTGACTATAGATATCCAAAGGGAATATCAAAAGAATCCATATTGAATAAATTCAATAAAATAGCTGACTTAGAGAAGGTTGATATATCTATATTCAAAGACATGAATCTTTTATATGTTAGTCCCAATCATGAATTGATAAAAGAACTTGGAAGATCATATAAAGAAGTCTTTGAGGAAGAACCACAGCTTTTATCAAAAGGAGCAGCATCTTATGCAAGAGTTTTAGAGAACGGGGTAGCCTTTGGTCCTACAATAGAAGGGGATAAGCCTAATTCTCATGAAGCAGATGAAAATATAAGAATAGAAACTTTATTTAAAGCTATAGAAGTATACTTGTACGCAATATATAACTTAGCTTGCAAATAATTCAAAGCAGATAGTTAAAAATAATAAATTTTAAGACTCAGCTTTGGAGATTGAGAAAACGATTATAAGATTAATTTTAAATATTAAATTAAATAAACAGGGGGAGATTTAAGTGAAAGATAAATTACAAGTTTTTGCGGGAGCTATGATGACTCCTATAATAGCACTGGTTGTTGCCGGTTTCTTTATAGGTATAGGTTCAGCTTTTTCAAATGTACAAAATATACAGGCTATAGGTTTAGGTGGAATTATAGTTGAAGGTGGAATGATTCATAATTTTTTCCGTCTTATAAATGACCTAGGAATGATGGTAATGAGATTCTTACCATTAATATTCTGTATAGGTATCACATTCAGCTTAGCTAAACAAGAAAAGGGATGGGCAGCATTTGGAGCAGTAATATTCCTTTTAGCTATGAACCAAATAATATCTACAATGTTCAAAATCAATGGAGTTACTCCAGATACAACAACAGTAGAAGCATTTGTTAATGCAGGAATGTCATTTGAGGATGCAGAGGCAAGAAGCCTTATCTACACAAATTTCTTAGGATTATTCACATATGATTCAGCAGTATTCGGAGCATACATAGCAGCATTTTTAGCAGGAACTATACATAACAAGTTCTACAATAAAGAACTTCCATCAGCGTTATCATTCTTCTCTGGTCCACGTTTTGCAATAATAATGATGTTTATATTTGCAATTCCAACAGGTATAGCAATGTACTATGTTTGGCCATATATAGCAAGTGCTATAAATACAGCATCAAGCTTTATCACAGACTGTGGACTATTTGGAACATTTACAATAGGATTCTTAGACAAAGCATTATTACCATTTGGATTGCATCACTTAATACCAGTACAATATACAGCAGTTGGAGGAGCAATGGAAGTTGCTGGACAAATGCAGTATGGTGTTACAAACATAATGTATGCACAGCTTGCAGATCCAAATTCATTAGGATATATAACTAGAAACTTTGAATCAGGACGTATATTAGTTCACTTCGGAGCTATCATCGGTATAACTTTAGCTATGTACAAAACTGCAGATGAAGACAAGAAGAAGAAAGCAGCAGCTATACTTTTACCAGCAGCAATAACTGCAGTTTTCATTGGTGTAACAGAACCAATTGAATATACATTCTTATTCGTAGCACCAGCATTATTCTTCTTAGTATATGCACCAATAACAGCTTTAGGATACGTACTTACAGAGTACTTTGAGGTTTCAATCATTGGAGGATCTATAAGAAACTTATTCCCTAACTTATTACAGCCACAAAAGGTACATGCTATGCCACTTTTAATATTAATACCAGCATTTATAATAGGATTCTATCTGATCTTTAAGTATCTAATCATTAAGTTTGATATAAAGACTCCAGGTAGAGGTGGAAAAGATGTTAAGCTTATAACCAAGAAAGAATATAAAGAACTAAAGAATGCTGAAAATGGAACTGCAGCAGGTGAAGCAGCAGCTACATCAAATGGCAGCTTAGCAGAATCTATAATTGAAGCTCTAGGCGGAGCAGACAACATTGAAAATGTAACAAACTGTGCAACAAGACTAAGAGTTGAATTAAAAGATGTAACTAAATCAGCTTCTGATGATGAATGGGTAAATAACCTAGAAGCAATAGGAATCGTACGTCGTAAGAAATCACTACAAATCATTTATGGAACTCAGGTTATAAATATCACTCAACAGGTTAAGAGTATATTAAACCTTGATTAATAAAAGTTAATACATGTGTACCCTATGTATATAAGGAGACTGCCTGAAGGCAGTCTTCTTTTTCTTTCTTTAAAGCTAAAGTATAAGATAGGCTTACCAGGCTAGATTAAACCTTTATTCTTTTGGAAAAGTATAAACTAAGATAAAGAAGAACTGTAATATTAGAAAAATGCAACTGACTGAAACTGAGAAAAGTACAAACTAAGATAAAGAAAACGCCATGGAGAGGGGAATCTCCATAGCGTTTTTCTTTTGCAGATTTAATTTATTTAAAGGGGTATATTCAAATATTCACAGCCTGGCAAAACGAATTTACCATCTTTAATGATTTGGATTTCCTCATCATCAGCAGTGAATATAGAAATCATTTTTACATCATCATAAGGTATTGTTATATCCTTATGGGTGTTGAAGTAAGCTTTTGAGATATCACACTTTCTAAGAGAGCTTTTCTCATTGTCAGAAGCTGTGAATCTCTTTTTGTTTATTAAATCAATAAATACATTATCCTCGTTCCATGCACAGCAGGTATCACCTAAAGCTATGTGAGGACCCATTTTTTCAACTATTAATGTATGGAGCTTATTTACTATACCAAGTCTCTTAGAAACAGCATAAGCATATGTATTCGTACCTATTGCAAATTCACCCACAGCTAAGGTGCTGTTAGAGTTGAAGAGATTGTTTTGTATGTACTCTTTTCCTTCTTTGGGATTATCAAAATTTGAGCATGAAAAGTCACATACAAATCCATCCTTTATAGAAACTAGCAAATCATAATAAACCTTTTTGCTTACGACTATTTCCTTTACGTGAAGTGTTCCATTAGTTCCACTAAGTTGAGGGGAAGTATAAACTTCTCCTATAGGTATGTTTACATCGGCACCACAGCTCATAAAATTGCTTTCTGTATCAGGATTAGCTATAGGCTGAAGAGCAACTCTAAGATCAGTCTTATTACCATTACAGCCCTTTATAACTGCATACTTACCTTTATCAAGGGTTTCTATAAGAGTGTTTTGAATTTTAAGGTAAGGAGTTGGGTCAAGAAGATTGATATTTAAAACTTCTTGAAATATTTCCTTATAGTTTTCGCCTACTTCAGAGCAGGGAAAAGCCATACCGGTGTAACTTATTTCACTCTTAGGAACGTAAGATTCAAAGCTCTGTTTAGTTTTCAAATTAAGCTCTTTAAGCATAAGCTGTTGCTCATGATCTAAAGATAAAGCTGAAGTGGATAATGAAAGTTTTGGTGGACGTTGTCCAAAGCTTAATAGTATTATATTTCCCATATAGCACTTTAAGGTGCTCTCACAGTGTTTATGAGCTTTAGCTATGGCTTCCAGCTTTAGAGTTTTAAAGTCATTATCCATGAATAGGGACAAATCATTTTTATGGTCCATATCCATTTGAGCATTGTATATTGAAGAATAATCAATCACAACAAAAGCATTTAGACCTTTAGTTTTTAAATACTTTATGATAGATTTTGATATTCTCTCAAGACCTATTACTGAAACTATACGGGAGCAAGTCCTATTTTTATGGTTTTTATTTCGTACCTTAAAACCTAGAAGGTAAGAGTCAGCCATATGTTTAGCGATTTTATTGATGGTTTCCTGGCTATAGGAGGAAAGCAAAGCTGAGAAGGCTAAGTCATTTGCATTTATAGGAACACCATATTTGTATAAGTAATTAGGATTAGTCAGGTCACTGTAAAGGCATATTTCAGTTTCTATATTTAACGAAACAGGGTAATCCCTTGAAACATTAAGAATCTCTTTAGCTTCTAATAGTTCAAGTTCAAAATCCTTTAATAACGCATTAAGCTTATGTATATCTACTGTGTCATCCTGAAGAGTTTGAACTAGTCTAAAGAACTGTCCTATTACAGTATTCACAAATGAGGTGTTGTTTCTATAAGCCTCATTGATACAATTAAATATAGAGTAAAAATAAGCTGAGAGCATAGGGCCTATGCCCTCACCTAGATTTTCTGCTGAATAAGTTGGATTTAAAAAACTCTTATGATAATTTGTATCCTTAATCATATGAAATTGTTTTTCATTTATTAGCTGAAGCTCAGAGAAGCTGCTACCATTAAAATAATTTTCATCTTTAAGTCTTTGAAGCTGAATTACAGAGGCTTCTAAAAATAATCCTATATTTTTAATAAAGTCAGAGAATTTACCTTCAGTATCTTGGAAAGTTTTATTGAACTCTATGATCTTATTGAAATTTTCCATGAAGATCTCCTTTCTTATTTGTCTTATATAAGTTAATTATAAAGCAAATAAGGGGAGAAGTTATAACGGAATAAATACCATAATGTAAGGGTAAAAATTAACGTATATGTATCAAATCTCTGTTCTAGAAACTAGAGAGTTTTTCTTTGAATAAAGTTTTTTTACTAAATTATTTAGCCTTGATACATCCTCCTTTTTTAGTAATGTGTTCACTGATATAACTTCACAGTCTATATCAAGATGAGTAGGCACGGTAGTGATGACCAAATCCGTAGAAGAAAAGTCATATTCCGATACAGAATTCAAAGAAAGACATGATACTATCTCTATATGAGGACACTCAGTTTTTATTTTGCTACATAAAAGCTCTGATACACTTATGCTACTATGGCATACAAGCACTGTATTAAGAGGCTTTTCCTGTCTGTCAATGGCACTTACTAAGTGAAGGGCGAGGTAGCCAATCTCTTCCTCAGGTGCTTTAAAACCCGTATACTCTTTAATTATTTTTGCAGCACAGCTAGCAACCCTATATGACCTTGGATAAGTAGTTTTAATCTCAGACAATATGGGATTAGTTATAGGAAGACTATATCTTAATCGATGTATAACCGGTGTCAAGTGAAGCACTAGAGAAGTTAAAAGCTTTTCATCTTTTGAAAAAGGTGCCTCTAATATCTTTTCCCAAGAATTTATTATGTCCACAACTATAAGTGTGCAGGTAGAGTAATAAAAACTCTCCTGATGTGACTTTATATCAAGGTTGTCATTGCTGCAGAATTTCAGACCTAATATAAGAAGGTGAAAATATGCAATTTCGTTTTGTTCCATAGGTATATTATACTGTTCGCTGAGCTTTTCACTGATTATTTCTACATACTTATAATTAGAATTCCTCATTAGGAGATTTTGTGATTTAGATGTAATTCCTATGGGATTATTCTTTTTTATCCTATTTATGCTTATAGCTAAATGGATTAGAAGAAAAAGTATGGATTCATCGGAATAGCTTTCAAAGTTTAATTCTTTAACAGAAAATATGATTTCCCTAAGCTCATTAAAATTTATACTTAATATATCATTAAAGGCCTTGATAGAAGGAAGAGTTGATAGATAATTAGCTTTTAAGCTTAATAGTTTTTCAGTGTCTATATATTCTTTATCAGCATATATGAGATCACCTAAAGCCTTTCTTATATTCTTTTCTTTAGCTACAACTCGAAGACCATTGGATGTATTTTTTATAAGTGAAATATTATAATTACGTAGCCATTGTTCACAGAGGTCTAAGTCATTATGAATACTAGCTCTGCTTACATGAAGTAGAGAGGAAAGTTTGCTTATACTTGTATTAGAATCAGAAGTAAGAAGCGTTTTTAAAATAAAGGTCTTTCTATCCTCTGGTGAATAAGCAATTATAAAATTACATTTTGATTTTAGATTAGAAAGCAACCCAAGCTTAAGATTTTCCTCACCTAATATTCTCATGCCTGAACCAGTCTTTTTATCTAAAATTAGATTGTAATCATTGATTATAGATTCAAGCTCTACTACGTCATTACGAATGGTTTTATTGCTCACATTTAAACAAGAAGCTATGTAATCAGCTGTTATGTATTTGTTTTCCTTTAAAAAAAGTTCCGTAATAGGAACCAATCTTTTGTTCATTAAAGTACCCCTTTCAAATGTAATATCCGTAAAGATGTAAATGATCTTTCATATAATTAAATCATAAAGAGTTTCGGGAAAGGTTTCAATGATTTTGGACAACATATATGTAATTATTTTTACTCTTTTAATAAGTTATTTCCTAAAAGTTACCTATAGTAAGGGATAAAGTTATAAAAATTGGTTAAGATAAATGAAGAAGTTAAAGGCTACCTTACATGAGTTTGTAAAAAAATAAATTTATATTTGAAAATAAGAATTGGGAGGTGAGTATATGCGAGTTAGATTAGGTTATGTGGCTATAGCTTTAAACCTTCCTAAAGTTACGTCATCTAGTGCAGTGACCTTTACCAATTATAACAAAATATCTAATGAAGAAGAAAAACTCTCCAAGCTAAAAAAGGTAACACTGTCTAATCTAGAGGATCTTATGAAAATACTTAAGTACAATGTGGAAAATGATATACATTTTTATAGAATAACATCTACCTTAATTCCACTTGGAACCCATCCAGAAGTTATGTGGAATTACAGAAACATCTTTAAAAGAGATTTTCAGTACCTAGGAGATTTTATAAAGAGGAATGACATGAGAGTTGATACTCATCCTAACGAATTTAATGTTATAAACAGCATAAAGGAAGATGTAGTGGAAAGTACCATAAGAAATCTATGGGCACATGTCCATCTATTTGAAGATATGGGCTATGAAAATGGCAAGATGGTACTTCATGTAGGAAGCAGTCAAGGCGGAAGAGAGGCTGCTATGGAGAGGTTCATAAGAAATTTTAAAGCATTACCAAAGGCGATAAGTGAAAGGGTGATACTAGAAAATGATGATAAAACTTTTACGGCTAAGGAAGTCATACATATCTGTAAAGAAATTAACTCACCGATGGTCTTTGATGTTCATCATCACTTGTGTAATAATCAGGGCGAAACAGTTGAAACTCTTTTAGAGGATATATTCCACACATGGGATGGAGAAAGCTATCCTCCAAAATTTCATTTCTCATCTCCAAAGGATGGAGGCTTAGATAGAAAGCATCATGATTATATAAATTGTGAAGACTTCATAGCTTTTATAGACTTATGCAAAGATATAAATATGGATATAAAAAGGCTGCTCATCATAAGCAGCCTTGTATGATTTATTAAATTCTAAAAATCTGCATCTATAAGTTTTTTTAATTTGTTTTCGTTTTTGTAGTAGGCATCAATGATTCCTCCGCCTAGGCATACTGGACCATCGTAGAATACTACTTCCTGACCTGGTGTTATTGCCTTTTGTGGTTCATGGAATTCAACCATGGCACAATTATTATTCTTTATGTGAACAGTGACACCTTGATCTGGCTGACGGTATCTGAATTTTGCAGTACATCTAAAAGTTTGTGGCTTTTCTTTTTCACTTATCCAGTTTATATCTGTAGCCTTCAAACCTAGAGAGTAAAGTCTAGGGTCCATTTCACCTTGAACTACAAATAATGTGTTTGTTTTTAAATCTTTATTTACAACGAACCAAGGCTCACCTGCGCCACCTATTCCTAGACCTTTTCTCTGGCCTAAAGTGTAGTGCATAAGCCCAACGTGTTCACCTAGTACCTTTCCTTCAGGAGTCTTTATTGGACCTGATTTTGCAGGAAGGTAATTATTTAGAAACTGTCTAAAGTTTCTTTCTCCAATAAAGCACACACCGGTGCTGTCTTTCTTAGAAGCTGTAGCTAAATCCTGCTCTTTAGCGATACGTCTAACTTCTGATTTTTCAATATCCCCTACAGGGAACATGCTCTTGCTTAGCTGCTTTTGATTTAATTGACATAGGAAATATGTCTGGTCCTTATTTGGGTCATCACCTCTTAGAAGTCTATATTCACCATCATGAAAATCTACCTTAGCATAATGCCCCATAGCTATGTAATCAGCACCTATCTGCATGGCAAAATCTAAAAATGCTTTAAATTTAATCTCTTTATTGCACATTACATCAGGATTTGGAGTTCGTCCCTTTCTATACTCTGCTAGGAAGTATTCAAAAACTCTATCCCAGTATTCTTTAACGAAATTTACTGTGTAATAAGGTATATCTAGCTTTTGACAAACAAGTCTAACGTCCTCGTAATCATCAACTGCTGTACATGCTCCATTATCATCTTTTTCGTCCCAGTTTTTCATGAAAACACCTACAACGTTATAGCCCTGCTTCTTTAAAAGATAAGCTGCTACAGAAGAGTCAACTCCGCCTGACATACCTAAAACAACTTTAGTATCTTTTGGATCTTTTTTCATCTATCTTATCAACCTTTCATTTAGTATCAAAATCTCTTCTTTAATAATACCCTTAATTGATGAAAAATAAAAGTCCTACTAGATACAACTTATTTTGTTTGATGAATTTATGGGGATTTAGAACTTCTACAATGATGAGGAAAGTTTTTTATTGGACAGTAGGGAAAAAAATCTAATATAATGAAATAGAAAACTAAAGAAAATGCTTTAAAAATTTAAGCAAGGGGGAATGAAGAATGGAATTATATTTAGACACTGCAAATATAGAGCAAATAAAGGCTGCATTTGAGGTAGGAGTGCTACAGGGAGTTACAACAAATCCAAGCATACTTCTTAAAGAAAAGAAAGAGAGAACTGTAATAATCAAAGAGGTATTAGAAAATAGCAAGGGCTTAGTTTTTGTGCAAGTTACGGCGGATAACTTTGAAGAGATGTATGAAGAAGCTCTAGAGATTTACAACATAGATACACTAAGAATAGGTGTTAAAATACCTGTAAATACTGATGGAATAAAGACTATGAAAACTTTAAAGGAAAAGAACAAAAATATTCCTATACTTGCTACTGCAATCTTTACCGCGGAGCAGGGATTAATGGCAGCTTTAGCAGGTGCTGATTATATAGCTCCATATATAAACAGAATGGAGAATAACGGAATTAATTCTGGTGATGTTATAGAAAAAATAAGAAAGATTTACGATGATGGTAAGCTTCCAACAAAGATATTAGCTGCAAGTTTCAAAAATACTCATCAGGTTATAAACGTATTAGCTAGAGGAGCTCACTCAGCAACAATATCTTATGATATATTTGATGCTATGATAAACAATAAATTAGCACAAGACAGTGTAAATAAATTTACTTCTGATTGGGCAGAGCTTCAAAGTATTTTAAAAGGGCAAGAGTAATTTACATATAATATATTAGGCAAAATATGGAATAAATTTTTGATCTCCTCTTAGGGTTGTTAACCAATTAAGTATGAAGTTCATACTATAAAATATAGCAATTTTAGGGGAGATTTTCTTTGAAGAGAAAAGCATTTTTTAGCAATGTATTTTTGCTATTTTCTTTGATAATGGTAGTTTTATTACCAGCAAAGCCATTCAGAACTCTAGATGACTTGACTAATGGAAATATACTGCAGTTTATATACATCTTTATGCCAGCTATGATATATGCGGCTATGAGTAAAGATAGCAATGAGAACATATTTAAGATTAGAAAATTGGACAAAGCCCAACTCATTAAAATAATAGTCTTATCTATACTTATGATACCAGTAACTACTTTTGTGGCAAATGTAGTAAGTTATTTATTGAATATGAATAATACACCTGATGTGTACTATGGGAATACACCTATATGGTTTATCATATTCTCAGTGGTAATTATACCAACTATTTGTGAAGAAACGTTTTTTAGAGGAGCTGTACTTCATGGATATCAAAATGTAGGAGTATGGAAAGGTATAGTTGCTAGTGCATTTATGTTTGGACTTTTTCATTTAAATTTATATCAGTTTTCTTATACTTTTGTCCTTGGAGTCGTTATGGCAGCTTCTGTATACTACACTCAATCAATATTAAGTAGTATGCTAATTCATGGAGTAAATAATCTTATAGCTATACTATTAACACTTCCTTTTACACAAAAATATACCATATTAAATATTTTAAGAGACAGATCCTTAGAAGAGATATTTGTACTTTTACCTATTGCAATAATGGCCATGATAGGAGTTGTAAGCATACTTGTGCTTTTGAATAAGGATTGTAGAGCTTTTATTCCCCTTTATAAAAAAGAAGAGGAATTAGTAGATGCCCCTTTTTTAGTGGTGACCATATTTTCTCTTTCCTATATGGGACTTAAAATGTTTCTAATCTTGAGCAGGCTATAAAATATAAAAACTTTTTAAAAGGTAGGGAGAATTTCTCTGCCTTTTTGTTATGTATAAATGAAGGGAGTGATAAATATGGCAGTTGAATCAACATTAGTAAGTAGCATAGCTGTTATGAAAGTTAAAACTGGTACAAAGGATGGAAAGGATGTATTTAGAAAGGACAATATAGGCAATATAAACCCGCTTGCAAAGGATGAGGATATATTTGCTGTAATTGAGTCCTTTAAGGGCCTGATAGGCTACAATGTGGTTGACGTAAATAGACAAAATTTATATGAATTAGCAAAAACAGAATAGTGGGATAAGGAGGGAGTAGAACATGGGCGAGAGGATATTAAAAATGACCTTTATCACAGAAACAGGAACTAAAGCCACTATAAGATTAAGAGGAGCAAAGGAAAGCTTAGCCGATACAGACGTATTGGCAGCTATGAATCTTATCATATCTAAAAATATATTCAAATTTAAAGGTGGGGCCTTAGTGAAAAAAGATAGCGCAGTTATAGAACAAACTAACACTGAGAGTATTGAAATAACAGCATAGATTAAATTATAAAAATAGAAAGGGCAGATAAGTTTAAAAGGACTTATCTGTCTTTTTTATGAAATAATTAATAAAGTGGCTGGAAAATATGGTTCTCCTTTTAAATGTAATATAGTATAATATTGGCATATGTATAATCTTAAAATAAAGAGTTGGGGGAATCTCAGTGGAGAAGAAAAAAAAGAAGGTTAGTAGCAAAGTATGGTTTACTGCAGGATTGGCATCAATAGTAGTTATTATATCTATGACATATGTATATTTCTACTATAGAGTTCCTGTATATAGATATCCGAAAACAATTTCCTCTTATGAGCTTGATAGGAAGTTTAATCAGACACCTGATTCAACTTTATCTGCTTTTTTAAGAGCTGTATACACTAATGATGCAGACTTATGTAGAGCAGTTGTGCCGAATAAAATCTTTAATGATTATGGTGTTGACTACTACTATGGAATCTTTAATGACGCCAAGATTCAATACCTATTAGATGAGACAAACAAAAAGTATAAAGCTGAATATGGCGATGACTGGTTTGAAAAGATGGAGGTAACATCAGCAAAGGTAGAGCCGGTAGAAAATAGTATGTCAATGGTTTCAGGAAGCGTAGAGGCTAATGTTAACGGAAAAGAATTTAAGTGGGATAATGCACTTATAGGATTTGATGATAGATATGAAATGAATTTAAGATTTGTAAAAGAGATGTTCGACCCAATTATGACAGACGAAAGTAAGAGGCCACAGCCATAGGAATAGTTAAGCAGTGATAGAAGTAGATGTGAGGATTTATTTCTATCACTGCTTTTATTTTTTTTGAACTTACATATTCCATTCTAGAAGTCTGCTTAGGAATTTTTGAAGATGGTCTGTTTTAGGACTGAGAAATATATCTTCGCTTTTGCCGAATTCCATTAAGGTGCCGTCGGATAGAAAAGCAGCTTTGTCACAAGCGTGTCTGGCAAAACCCATTTCATGAGTTACTATTATAAAATCTATACCTTCATTTTTTAATTCGGTTACCGTTATATTTTCAAGATCTGTCATGTGCTTGAATAGTCCACTTTGCTGAAATACAAAGGCTATTTTTTCTGTAATTATGAAGAGAAGTTTCATCAAAAGAAAGTTCTTCTCCATCTATCCATATTCGTCCCGAAGTTGGAGCAATAAGTCCACCTAAAATTCTTAGAATGGTTGACTTTCCTCCTCCAGAAGGACCGATTATAGCTAGAGTGTGAATATCATCACAAAAGTTCATAGATTTTAAAATTTGTTTTCCATCCTGAAATTCCTTTGATAAACCTTCAAATTTAATTTTCATATCTTAAGAGATTTAATGGACGGAACTAAACGTTTTGGAGAGCTTAGAAAATCAGTAGGTAATATAACACAGAAAGTTCTAACTGCGAATCCTCGAGATATGGAGAGTTTAGGTCTTGTGAAGCGAAAGGTTTATGCTGAAATACCTCCAAGAGTGGAGTATACTTTGACAGACACAGGTCATAGTTTAAAACCAATAATAGAAGCAATGATAGAATGGGGAATGGGTTACAAAGACAAGAATAGAGATTTTCGGTGTTCATAATTATAAAAAGATTCAGTGAAGATAGAGAAACTTAACCGGCACCTTAAATTATTCAGTAAATAACTTTTTCCTCTTTACTAAAAAACTTTTAACTAAAAAAACGCTGTGCCTTAGAAAAAGGCACAGCATTTTTTTAAAGTACTTTGCTCAAGAATTCTTTAGCTCTTTCATTTTTAGGTGCTGAGAAGAATTCCATTGGGGCATCATCTTCTAGAACTTTTCCTTCATCCATGAAGAGGACTCTATCTCCAACCTCTTTTGCAAATCCCATTTCATGGGTTACAACTATCATGGTCATACCTTCTTTTGCAAGGTCCTTCATAACATTTAGAACTTCACCAACCATCTCTGGATCTAGAGCAGAGGTTGGTTCGTCAAATAACATTACATCAGGTTCCATGGCAAGAGCTCTAGCTATAGCTATTCTTTGTTTTTGTCCACCCGAAAGCTGTGAAGGATAAGCCAGAGCTTTATCCTCAAGTCCGATTTTCTTTAAAAGCTTAAAAGCTATTTCCTCAGCTTCCTTTTGGGATTTGTTATTAACCTTCATAGGTGCAAGAGTTATATTTTGAAGTATGGTCTTGTGTGGAAACAAGTTAAAGCTTTGAAAAACCATACCCATTTTTTGTCTTAGTTTATCTATGTTCGTTTTCTTATCTGTAAGGTTATTTCCTTCAAACTCTATGGTACCAGAAGTAGGTGTTTCAAGGAGATTGAGACATCTTAAAAATGTACTTTTACCTGAGCCAGAAGGACCTACAACAACAACAACTTCTCCCTTTGAGATAGTAAGGTCAATTCCTTTTAATACATTAACTTTTCCAAAGTTTTTTTCTAAATTACATACCTTGATCATAAGCTTTCATTCTCCTTTCTAGTAAACCAAGTAGTTTGGATAATGTAAATGTCATAATGAAGTAGATGAATGCTGCAACTAAAAGAGGTTCAAATGGTCTAAAGATATTTCCTCTAACTATATTTGCATTGTACATCAAATCATGAAGACCTATCATTGATACGATTGAAGATTCCTTGATAACAACTATAAATTCATTTCCAAGAGCAGGTAAGATATTCTTAAATGCTTGAGGAATTATGATGTGAAACATAGCTTGTCCATAGCCCATTCCTAGAGATCTAGAAGCTTCCATTTGTCCCTTATCAACAGCTTGAATACCAGCACGGATTATTTCTGCAACATAAGCACCGCTGTTTATTGAAAGGGCAAGGATACCAGCTGTCATATCAGGTAGTTCAATACCGATGGATGGCAAGCTGTAGTATATTATAAATATTTGTACTAGCATAGGAGTTCCTCTTATGAACTCTACGTAAATTGCTGAGATTGTCTTTAATATTTTACTTGTAGATAATCTCATAAGAGATAATAACAAGCCAATTATTGACCCAAATAATACTGTGAAGAATGCTAATATTAAAGTAAGTTTTGCTCCTTCAAGAAAGAAGGGAGCGTATTGAGACAAAAATGAAAAGTCCATAAAAATCCTCCTAGCTATTAATTACAAAATTTATTTATTCATTATCTTCTTTGCATTTTCTATAAATTTATCGATAGAACCATCTTCTACAAGTCTCTTAATTGTCTTATTCACTTGCTCAGTAAGGTCTGAATTGCCTTTCTTTATTGCAACGGCACATCCTCCATCACTAAGGTCTTTTAATTCAAATGGAACTACAGCAAGTCCTTCGTTATTTTTAACGTAAGCTTCAGCAACAACACTTTCAACAACGATTCCTTCAACTTTTCCAGATTGAAGAGCAAGTATTAAATCTGTAACTTTTCCAAGGCCCTTAAGCTTAGCATCTTTTATTTGAGCTTCAGCTATTTGATACTGGATAGTTCCCTTTTGTGCTCCAATTTCTTTTCCGTATAATGATTCAGCAGTTGTATACTTGTCCTTATCTGCTTCTCTAACGATAACTGTTTGAGGTGCCTTGAAGTATATATCTGAGAAATCCATATTCTTTCTTCTTTCATCAGTAGGGTTTACGCTGGCGATACCCATATCTACTTTTCCTGCAGGTATAGAATTAAGAACTGCATCAAAGTCCATGTCATTTATTTCAAGTTCAACACCTAAGTCTTTTGCGATTTCTTTTGCAATGTCCATTTCAAATCCAACAATTTTATCTTCGCCATCTATTGTTGCATGGAATTCATATGGTGGATAGTCAGCAGAAGTTCCTACAACTAACTTCCCAGCCTTCTTAATCTTGTCCACTGCTGATTCAGCATTTGAAGCGTCAGCTTTCTTTCCACAAGCCGCTAGTCCCAAAGCTAAACTACAAACTAAAGTAATTGATACTATATTTTTTAATAATGCCTTTTTCATATTTATTTCCCCCTGGCTATTTATTCTATGTGCATAATTATACACTAATATCTAATAATTATGCAATACTTTCTTGAAGAAATTAATAAATATGCGAAAAATAAAGAAAATACCCAGAAAAACTGTATCAAATATTAATGATAACGTATAACATGTATGGATGAAATGAATATTTAATAATTTTTATATGTATATAATTCATAATAAAATATTAAAAATATCTACAATGTAATTATTAATAAATTAAGTTGTGTATAATTAATTGGTAAGGAGCTGAAAGTAATGCCTATTAAAAATATTACCCAAATTGAAATTATAAATATTGATAAAACATTGAGACTTAGAAAATTTGACTACAAATATGATTTTGCATTACGGTGGTATCAAGATGAAGGATTAGTACATTTAGTTGATGGTCCCTATAGTGAAGTTTATACATTAGAAAAACTTAAAAGAATGTATGAGTATTTAAATAGCAAAGGTGAACTTTACTTTATTGAAATAAGAGAAAATGAAGATTTTGTGCCTATAGGAGATGTAACGCTTTGGGAAGATGATATGCCTATAGTTATAGGAGATAAAAATATCAAAGACGAGGAATTGGAAAAAAAGTTATAGTCTTAATCTAAATTAGAATATTGTCATAATAGATTTTGCAAATACGAGAAATGGAGGACTAAATTAATGAAGAAATTTTTAAAAGAACATTATAAAATCATTTTGGTATTAGCATGGATGCTTATAATATTTCTATTTTCTGCAACTCCAGGAGAGGAATCTTCAAAGCAGAGTCAGTTAGTAATAGAGATTTTAACAGCGTTAGGTATAAATATAGAAGGAACTTTCGGGGAACTAGCTAGCTTTGTAGTGAGAAAGAGTGCACATATGTCAGAGTACTTCATATTATGTGCTTTAATATATAATGCGTTTAAAGACAAGTTCAATGGTTTTAAAACATACTTGTGCCCATTAGTATTAAGCTTCTTGTACGCATGTACCGATGAGTTTCATCAATACTTTGTGCCAGGAAGAGCTGCTGCATTTAAAGATGTAATGATAGATACTACAGGGGCAACAATATTTGTTCTAGGACTGTTTATAGTTAAAGGCGTAAAAAAGAAGAGTGAAAATAGTTAAAAGTAGTTACTAATGAAGGATGCGGAATATATGAACTAAAAAACATAGCAACCTATGAGAAATATCAAGGACAAGGTTATGGAAAGAAACTTATAGAGTATATAGTTGAATATTATAAAGAAAAAGCTAAAGTCATATTTGTAGGCACAGGTGACAGCGTAGCTACTATATCCTTCTATCAGCAATGTGGCTTTAAAAAATCTCATATTGTTAAGAACTTTTTTATAGATAACTATGATCACCCAATTTTTGAAGAAGGAAAACAGCTGGTGGACATGATTTACCTAACACGACATGTGTAAAATATGGTATAATGGGATATATAATATTGTAAGGGAGATTTATCTATGAAAATAAATTTTGATAGTCCTAGATTTACATTCTTTATTAGAATAATTGGCGGCATCATTTTAATACTTATTGGAATAGATATAGTTTTTTTTAGACATCAATATATCACTGAAACAGTTTTTGGAAGTGGACCGGCAGCAATTATTGCTGTTCTAATGGTCCAGTATAAAATTGATTATAGTAAGAAATCCTTTAAAGAAAGGTTATTAATTATGATATCAATTTTGATTTTAAGTTCAATTTTATATTGTTTTTGGTGAAAAATTATATAGATAAGAAATATAAAGAGAGTAGATAAATTTAAAATGGAACCTATAGTGTAGACACTTGAAAAGGAATCTATTACTATAGTTTTTTTTGTACAATACAGAAATCAGCTTTTACTTTCATAATACATTCTTTTTAAAATGTCCTTGACTCAGGTTCTATTTTATTGTACAAATTAGTCTACTCTTTTTTTGAAGTTCTAAATTTATAAAATCATATCTTAATATATTTTCTGCTTAACTTTTCACTATTCACTACGTAACTCTTAACTAAACTAAAAATTAACCTAAATTTTTAAATTACATGCACACCTCAGGTCTTTATTCTCGCTATAAAATAGCTGAGAAAATCCTAGCTATGCTTTCTATCATTTGCTGCAACTTATTTGATGAATGAAATTCTTCGGAAGTCATAGGACGACTATTTTCCAAATCCATAAAAAAATCATTATCTAAAAGTTTCGTTGTTTCAGTATCATATATTATTGAGTTAATTTCATAGTTAAGTTCATAACTTCTGATGTCCATATTAGCGGTGCCGAGAGAGGATACAATTCCATCTACCGTTATAGTTTTACTATGAAGGAAACCAGAATTTTTGTAACCATAAACTTCAGCACCACAATCCACAAGTTCTGCCAAATAAGTTTTTGAAGCGAGAAACACTGTAAGATGATCAGGAACTGATGGAACTATAAGTTTAATATTTACTCCACTTAGAGCTGCAACTTTAAGTGCTTCAATTATGCTCTCAGGAGGTACGAAGTAAGGAGTCTCTATATAAATATGATCTTTTGCAAGATAAATAAGTTTTAAGACAGACTGCATTATAGAGGAATAAGGAGAATTAGGTCCGCTTACGGCAAGCTGCATAGTGCTACTACCGCAATTCTTCGGCATAGGAAAATATTTTTCAAAGTCACTTTCATAAAAGCTGTAGTCTTTATTAGCATCCTCTATAGTTAAAAAGTCATCAAGGAATACGGCTTGGAGTCCAAGGACTCCTTCACCACGGATCATCATGTGAGTATCTCTCCAATAACCTAGTTTACCTTTATTAAGGTATTCGTCACCTATATTAATTCCTCCTAAAAATCCTACCTTTCCATCAATAATTACGATTTTTCTATGATTTCTATAATTGATTTGAGTATTTATATGTTTCAATATAGGTGCCAGAAAGTAAGAGTATACAGCAACTATAACTCCATTTTCACGAAGTTCATTTACATAAGACTTAGGAAGCTTTATAGAGCCAACCTTATCTATAATGAAACGAACCTTTACACCTTCCTTTGCCTTAAGTATCAAGATATCTTTTATTTCTCTACCAATATCATCATCTTTTACGATATAATATTCTAAATGAATGTGGTGAGTAGCTTTCATAAGTTCGGCTTTAAGCTTATCAAACTTTTCAACACCATTATTAAAAATTGATATTTCATTATTTAAAAATACAGGACTTTCGCTAGTATTAGCAATGAGGGTCATAAGTGTTTTAAAGTCATTATCCTCAGATTTCTTAAGAACTGGCTCAAGTAGCACTTTCATATCACGAGAAAGACCTTTATTTAAGGTATGAAGCTTCCAATTTCGGCCTAAAAATATATAAAGTATTAAGCCAAGTGGAGGAAAAACTATAAATATCAAAAGCCAGGCTAGGGTTTTTTCAGGTCTCTTTCGCTCTAAAAGTATTATGCTGACGAGAACACAAATATTTATTATCCAAAGGGAATAGAAAAAACTTTGAATTGATAAATTCATAATTTTAAGGATTAAAACACTCCAAAAGATTTTGGAATGATATAAAATCCCTTTTCACCTGCCTTTCTTATGACTTTTTTATATGTAAGGGATAAAATTTCTTAATTAATATAATAATATATTATAAATATAAAATGTACATGGAGATATAATTTTAAACATAATATTTAATTTATAATGTTAGGGGTGATTTCATGTTTTGTAAAAAGAAAAACAATTCAATGGTTATAGGTGCTGTTACAGGCCTTGGAGTTTTTGTAGCTGCTACAGCTATAGCCTTTAAGGTAAGTAGCATGATAAAGGATAAGATGGCATCAGAATTTGATAATTATTATTGTTCATATGAGGACGATGATGACAATGGTGAAAATATCTATATATATGAAGAGGAGCCTGTAGAGAATAGATATCAAGATACATTAATCCATAGAAGAGACAGAGTAAATAAGAGAAGGCCCTCAGGAATAAGAGGAGAAAAGTATTTCTAAAATATATTTTTGAGTAAATTTTAAGAACCGTAATATGAAAAGTTACGGTTCTTTTATTTATGTAAAAGAAAGTTTGATAATTATTAAAATGAATTATTCCTATAAAATCAGTCATAGCAATGGATTATAGAAAACTATAAAAAGAATGTAAAAAAACTTGTAAAAAAAGTGTTGACACCATAAAGGTAAAGATGATATTATAAATCTTGTCGCTGATGCAGACAAGCACTGATCGGCAAAAGAATTTAAGTTTTCAATGAAAAAAACTTTGAAAAAAGTTGTTGACAAAGAAAAACTTAAATGGTAAACTAAATGAGTCGCTTGAGGGCGACAAGGTCTTTGAAAATTAAACAGAGTAAGAAAAGTAAGTTTAGAAATAAATTTAGA